>JALEHC010000071.1 GCA_022763215.1 Saprospiraceae bacterium | reverse complement strand
TAACGAAAAAATACAGAGATCAAAAATCCATTCCTATTTTTAGGGATGGATTTTTTTTTGTCAAAAAATGATAAACAGTGAGTACAAAATACCTATGCTTGTTTTTGATTATCTTTTTGGGCGCTTGCCAGTCTGAAGCACCCAATAATGGCCAAAATCAGGAAACAGTAACGAAAAAAGAATTTGATCTTGTAACCCAAGAAGCAGGATTGCAATTATACCAACAGCCGGGAGGCGATGGTGTGGCAATGAAAGCCTTGGAAAAAGGAACTCGGCTGACGGACCTTGGCGAAGTAAGCCCTTTCCTGACCGATATTGAGCTACAGGGAGAAACCTTCCAGCTTCCATGGATTAAGGTGGAAACAGTCGATAAGCAGACTGGGTGGGTCATGGCTAGTCCGGTGCATCTAAAATCACTGGGAGCAGAAACCTTCGATCAGATTTTGCAGCAGCGACAGTTTCGGGCTATTTTAGGCGAAAGCCTGTACGCACAGCTTGAGGATTATAAAACAGCACTCAAAAATGCAGATAGTCAGGAAAAAGTAGCTGTTGTTTTTACGCAACTCGAGTCGCTTCGTGATCCAATGGTAAAAATGTTGGATCAAAAAATAAATGACCGTACGACTGCCTTGCCAGATTTGTTTTGGATGGCTGAAAAAATACCTGGCCTGGTACCTTCCCTGGTTGCTGAAGGAACAGCTTATTATCTTTTTCTGGATTATGGAGCTTTCATGGAATTAGCCAAACAAACAACTGGCCCGATTGATGATGACTTCTTTGAGTTAATGATTTCCATTTATCCGGAGGAAGGGATTGAATATTTTTATCCTGGGTGGTTTATGCAAACCTGGGATTATGGTGGGCATTCTCTACTTGGCAGGGGAGAGCATTTCCGCGTTTTGGCGGCTATAAATCAACAGCTTGAAGCCGGATCACCTTTTCAGTCCTCTTTATTGGAGGTTCAATCTAAAATAGTGGAAGATATTACTGGTTCTGAGATAACTTACTGGGAAACAAAAGAAAAAATCACCGAAGAGTTGGAAAAAATTGTATTAGCTGATTTTGAGTCGATTGAAAAAGCGCAAAAAGTAAGCCTAAAAACCAGACTCGAACAATTTGAAAAGCCAGAAGAATACAATATTCAGGTAAATCATCAGGCAGGAATATATGAGTAGTGCTACTTTCAACGAAAACAGTCCATTCGTGTTATTATTAAAAAATGAACAAATAAAGAATTTATGAGCATGCTAGTTATAATGGCCGGCTTTCTGGTAATGATTGTTTTGGGTATTTATTTTATGTCCAAAGGCTTTCGAAATTTCCGTCCTAGTAAGAAAAAAGTGCAAAAAGACTTAAAGAAAATGAAGGCTGAAATGGATACTTGGGCAGAAGAATTAGTGCCGATCCAGAAAGGAGATCTGGAATTGTTCTCGCTCAATCAGCTGAAAAAGAATGTACGCAAAAGTGTATCCACCACAGCTCAGGGTATTTATACGACCATTTTCAATGAGCCAATCGTGGCTTATAGCTACCGGAAGTATGCTGCACCAAAAGGCAAGCTAGATGCTTTGTTGTACGCCCGTACTGCTAATCACGAGTATGCTTACCGAATGAAGGACGATAAAATTCAATTGGTCATTGATAATCATCTGATTGGTTCGATTCAACAAAATGGAGAATTGTTGAGTGCGACAAGCAGAAAGCCAATTGCCAAGCTACAAAAGTCTATTGCAGAGAATATGCCCATTGTAATCAACAATAAAGAAGTGGCCAATGTCGTGCAGGCCTTGCCTTCCGGCAAAACCGAACTCAACCAGCGGGCGTTTGAATTCGTAGCAAATGACCTAGACCAAGAGGAAGAAAAATTATTGCTTTCGCTTGCAACGCTGGAACTCGTTCAACGCTCTTTAAAATAAGCTAAGTCATTAGGCGGAATATAATTTTAATCCGTCACTTATGTATTTCTTAACTAAAAATGAGGGACGATGAAAAACGGCTTTTTTGTATTCCTGATGCTCCTTTTTACTTCTACAACATTTGCGCAACAGCAGCAGCCACCCAAAACAGAGGCAGAGCAATTTGAACAAGCAATGGAGCAAATGCAAGAGCAGATGCGGCAGATGATCAAAGAGTTTAATTTTGATGGCAGTCAGCCATTTATGATGGATACGAGTATGCAATGGCATTTTTCAATGCCTTTTACCGATGAGAATTTTCCTCCAATGAATGAGGAATTGTCAAAGATGATGGAAGATATGATGAAAGGATTACGATTTGACGAAAGTCAGCCTTTTATGCAAGACTCGTTGATGCAAATGCCATTTGTGATGCCTTTTTCTGAGGATAGCTTTCCGCAAATGAATGAAGAACTAAGCAAAATGATGGAAGATATGTTCAAGCAATTTGATCTGGAAGAAGGAGAAAACCCATTTTTCCGCTTCTATTATAATGGAGAAGAACTGCAGCCTCAACCCGAAGATGGCGAAAAAAATGCGCCTGGAAATCGGAAGAAAAAGAAAAAACGTACGATTCATACTTTGTAAACAGGCCCAAACCTTATTATCTTGCCAGAACTTTTTGTTTGAGATTTTGTTAAAACGAAAATCTATATTCAAGAAGGAACATTGTGTTCTTAAATGTGAAGAAAATGAAACTGGTAAGAAAAGCAAACCTGATCATGTATCGCTTTCGCGAAAAAGGACTGGAAATCTTTCTGGTGAATTCATCAAAAGATCAGGAAAATTGGGAGATTCCTCAAAGTGAGCTGGATGACATGAAGTCAAAAAAGCTAATAGAGGAACAAGATATGATCGAACTCGATCCTATTAAGAGTGATACCGGAAGCGAGGAAGAAGCAGTTGCTATGGAATGTGACTGGCATGAAATTCCTTCTTTGAAGTCCATGATATATGAAGATGCCATCGAAGTAAAGGGAAAGCTTAAAGAAATGGAAAAAGGTACTTTCTTCGTTTTTAAGGAAGCATTTAAGAAAGTATTACCTCATCAATATGATTTTTTGAAAGAATTAAAAGATATTCTGACCGATCGCAACTCCTTGAAAAATATGTAATCATTTTCTGAAGGAGATTGTGAAAAGCGAGACTTGTATGTGCAGGTCTCGCTTTTTTTATGCTGTAATCTCACCAGTTTGAATGCGCCATAGCTCAGCATAGTCCCCCTGCTGCAAAAGCAAATCTTCGTGCGAGCCTTGCTCCGTAATACGGCCTTGTTTTAGCACCACAATTTGATCAGCTTGACGGATAGTAGAAAGTCGGTGAGCGATAATAATCGCCGTTTTATCGGCCGTAAGCTGACGCAGACTACTCTGAATTGCTTGCTCTGTTTGTGTATCTACAGCACTAGTTGCTTCATCGAGGATGAGAATAGGGGCATTTTTTAAGATGGCTCTGGCGATGCTAAGTCGCTGTCGTTGGCCTCCTGAAAGTTTGATTCCTTTTTCTCCGATCATGGTATCATATCCGTCTGGAAGGCTAGCTACGAATTCATGAAGCTGAGCTTTGCGGGAGGCCTGAATAATGGCTTCGAGGGAAGTGTCATTTGTACCGTAAGCGATATTTTCCCGAATTGAGCCATGAAACAAGTAGACATCCTGGCTGACAAGTGCAATTTTTTGGCGTAAGCCGTGAAGAGAAAGTTCGCGTATATCGGTTTGATCAATAAAAATGCCACCTTGTTTGACATCATAAAGACGCAATAAAAGTTTGATCAAAGTCGTCTTGCCACCACCGGTCGGGCCAGCAACGCCAATTGTTTGTCCACTTTGTATATCCAGATTGATATCTGTCAATATTGGCTGATCTGCTCGGTAAGCAAAATGAACGTTTCGCAACTCAAGATGCCCGCTGGTCTGAGAAATTTCTTTGGGATGATCCGCTTCTTTGAGTTGGTTGGGCGTGTCGAGCAAACCAAAAATTCGTCTGGCACTAGCCCGTGCTCTTTCGTATTCATCAAAGATAAATCCAAGGCGCGTAACCGGCCAAAGCAGGCGTTGAATCATCATCGCAAAAAAGGCGAGGCTTCCGAGTGAAAATCGGCCGGGCTCAAAAAGTACCCAAGAGGCACCAATAAGCAAAGCAGCAGCAAAACCAATAGTAATAAAGATGCGAATAATAGGCGTATAAATAGAACTCCACTGGATGGCTTTGAAATTGTCGTCGCGGTATTTGAGCGAAGCTTCGCGAACCCGCTCGGCTTCAAACTTTTCAGCTGTAAAGCTCTTGATGACCATAATGCCTGAAATATTATTTTCGAGGCGGCTACTGAGGTTGCCTACGCTTTCACGTACAGATTTGTAGTAGGGTGCAATTTTGCGTTGATAATAAAAACTGGCCAAGACGATCAAGGGAATAGGAGTCATGCTAAGCAAGCCCAGTTCGAGAGAAACCGCACAGAGCGACCAACCAGCAAAAATGACCAAAATGATCAGTTGGATAATTTCATTGAAGATATTGTTGAGAAAGCGTTCCAGTTGATTGACATCATCATTGAGTAATGCCATGAGGTTGCCCGTTCGTTGTTCTTCGAAATAAGCAATTTCCCGGCTTTGAAGTTGTTGGTAGGCGTCCATGCGCAAATCGTGTTGCATGCGTTGTGCCAACTGCATGAAATTGCGTTTGTAGAGCCATTCGGTCAGGCTTTCGCCAAAAAATATAAATATGGTAAGCACGATGATGAAAATGACCATGTCCCACAATTCGGTTAGGCCGGTATATTGACTAATCCAAGCTGGCGGGTTATCACTGACCGTATCAATAATCCAGGCGGTCAAGAAGGGCGGCATCAAATCGAATAATTTGTGGACGACCGTAGTTGAACTGGCAAACCATAACTGAGTGCGGTAATGATCCAGATAACTGAATAATCGCCGCATGGGATATTTGGGTTCCTGATTCATGTTATAGTCGTTGTTTGACTAAGTCTAACGCCAGCTGTAGTTGTTCGGTTCTATCTAGCTTGGTATTATCGATCAAGACGGCATCATTGGCCTGTTTGAGTGGGCTATCTACTCTGGTAGAGTCGATATGGTCGCGTTTGATCAGGTTATTTTTGACTTCCTCGAAGGTAATATCTGTCTGTTTGGCTTTTAATTCTTCAAATCGGCGGCGGGTACGCTCTTCGATCGAAGCGGTCAGGAATATTTTTAGTTCCGCATCAGGAAAAACGACGGTACCAATGTCTCGGCCATCCATGACTACCCCTTTTTCCTGTCCCATGCGTTGTTGTTGGGCAACCATCTCTTTTCGTACAGCTGAAATGGCGGCGACATCACTCACTTTTTCAGAGACGGCCATTTGTCGAATTTGTTCTTCCACATTTTGACCATTGAGTATCGTCTGATTGCCTTGTGGCGAGGGTTGGAAGGAAATATTGATCTGATGGAGTGCAGATTGTACTTGTTCCGCTTGATCAAGCGGAACCTTATTTTCTATAAAAAAGAGAGTGACTGCCCGGTACATGGCACCGGTGTCAACATAGATATACTGCAACTCTTTAGCCAATTGTTTGGCCAGGGTACTTTTACCGCAGGAAGAGTGACCATCAATAGCAATAACGATTTGATTCATGCAACGTAGTTTGGACTTCGCGCAAATATAGCCAAGTTTGGGAACAAGTCTAATCTATATAAGACAGGATCATTTCCCAGATTCGTTCATAAGGGATAACTTCGAGGTCATTAATATCACCTCGATAGAAGAACGTTTTGTTTTTAAGTTCTTCGAGATATTTTTCGGTCGTTTTCAGATCATCGATTTGAAAGTCTGCTCTTTTCAATTGGATGAGTAGTTTGATAAAGAGGCGAAGTCTGATAAATTCTTCTTTTTTAGCCGACCTGCTGGCCAAGCTTTTTAGCTGATCAATTTTTTCACCAATATGGATGAGTTTTCTTTCTTCAAGCAGATAAAGAATCTGAAGAATGAGCGTCAGTATGCCCAGTACCTTTTGTTCTTTGGGAAAGTTAACTTCTTCAAGCATTTCTTTGCGAGAAGTTCGATTACTTTTGGTTTGTTTTTTGGCGAGAATGGGGTTCTTTTTGCCTTCGCTTTTCTGAATGAAGCCAAGATATTTTTCAAACAATTGCCATTTGTTTTTAGTGACTTCATTCAATTTTTTGTATCGACCATTTTCGACCGTCTGTTGATGAATTGCGATTGCCTGGATATAGTTTTCGGTATGTATGGCCAATAGCAGATAATATTCCATAAACTCAAACCAGAAAGCAGAATTATCGGAGAGTTTTTGCAGACAGGTTTCGGCACTGACTTTTCCATTTCGATAATCTCGAAGGTGCAAATAGGCAGACATCTTTTTTATAAAGAACGTAATGAGCTTTTCTTCCCGAAGAAAATCGGGATTATCCTCTACGTACTTTTCTGCTTGTTCACAGACCTGGAGCATGGATTCAAAGTCTTTTTGGATTTCAAAACGCAAGGCCCATGCCAGGTACATATTGTAGTAAATGACTGGAGAGTCATACATTTCCGAAAGGCTGATCAGCGCATCAGAATACCCTTCGATTTCTATGAGGTCGGAATTGCCCGGCAGATCAGGTTGTTGAAAGAACATCATAACCCTTTGCAGGAGTTCTTCGGAGCGAATTTCAGCTTCGAGTATATTGGAGTATTGTTTAATGTATTCGTGGTATTCCTCATAGCTTTTCATGTCGCCTTCTGAGGCGGCGTTATCGCGTAAGATGCGAGCACAATTAACGATAACATCTGCAAATTTGAATTTGAGGGCAGTCGTCAGGATATGCCGAGCTTGTGACATCGCCGTTTGAGTTGCTTTATAGGAGAGCAAGATTTTGACGAGCGTCCATTCTTTATTGCAGGTAAAATAAGCCCGATCATAGTTAGGAGCGCCGGGTTTGTTGACATCGAGGAAAAACATCGTATTGAGCAAGCGTTTTTTAAACCTCGATTTTAGTTGTCGGTATTTGGCATCGGTAGGGCTACAATTGTAGAGTTTTGCGGCAGCATCCCGATCGTTTTTGAATTTTCTTTCTGTCAGTGCGATATAAAATTCGTTGAATTTACTCTGTTTGTTTTTCAAAGAGTATTCATCGAATATTTCGATTTTTTTGACCTTCTTTTTCGTAACAATTCTGGCTATCTCCAGTAAGTTTTTCATGCGTAATCAGTTAGTACCTTTAGTAAGGCAAGTGCAATCAGCATTAGCTGTATAAGTTTGATGGGGGAGTGGAAGTAAGTTGTTAAGGATGCGAAGCATCACTCCATAAGTAAAGCATTTACCGAAAGGTAAAGGCAATACGTACAGCTATGTGGGAAATACAAAAGTATAATATTTTTGAAAAATGTGACAGCATAAAGTGAGAAAACTTTGCGCAAAAACATAAACGGCTCCGGAATAATTCCGAAGCCGTTTCAGGATGTGCTGACGGCCATAAGGCGTCAGTAAATTTCTTTCTTTAGAAACCAGAAATTCGCCATTGGCGAATCAGGAAATGTCACACAGCATAGAGGGGGTTAATACTCATCCTCATTGAACAAGAAATCATCTTTACGTGGATAATCCGGCCAGATATCCTCTATCCCTTCATACACTTCTCCTTCATCCTCCATTTGTTGTAGGTTTTCGATCACCTCTAAAGGTGCACCTGAACGAATCGCATAGTCGATTAGTTCGTCGCGTGAAGCCGGCCAAGGCGCGTCCTCCAGATGGTAAGCAAGTTCTAGTGTCCAATACATACTAGCCTTAGAGTTTTGATAATGAAATAAGACTATTCCAAATTAATTATATAATATTTGGGGAATAACGCAAGGAAATTCTGTGGAAAGTATAAAATGCCGAAAAAATACAGGTTGGTTTACCTGTGCCATTTCATAGATTCAGAACCTCTCTTGAGCCCAAATTTTCTGCAAAACTAACAATCTTGATGAATTAATCAAGTTTGTGGTCTTTTTTTTAGCCTAAAACCTCGATTTAATCTAAGTTTCAGACTTTTACCAAATAACGAACGCTTGCTTAGAAAGTTTCCCTATGACAACATTTTGATCACTTTTATTTCTGATGCTCAAAGGAGTACTTGAAAATCAATGGTATGCACCAATGATTTCAAAAGGGGTATTCTCATAACCAGAAGGGATTTTACCAATACTAGTCGAATTGACCGGCCCTGTAGGATCACAGAAAAAGTATTTGCGATCATTAAAAATAAAATGATCTCCAGTTTGATCGGGCAAAGCCACTGCTATCGTCAGGTGATCCGGAAACGCCACGACCACCATGGGCAAGTCGAGCAATGATTTGACCAAGCTATAAAATAGGGCAGAGCGGTCTTCACAATCCGAATATTCATAGTGAAATACTTCGTCGGCAATCATGGGTTTGCTTCTGCCAAAAAACTCTTTATCATCTTTGTATTGGAAAGAGGAGCGCGTAAATGTGACAAGCACCTCAATAGCTTCGCGAGCACTTTTTCCTTCCAATAATTTTTTAAACTGCGGAATAATAGAGCTATTCAGTGTAGAAGACAGTGGCACTTCCAAATATTCGCGTTCTGCGAAAAAAGGATAATTGGCCATGATTTCTTTGACGGTCTGATCGACCTGAAGTTCCAGATCGTAGGTTTGATCTTTATATTTGAAAGAATATTGCTTTTCAATGAGTTTTGGCGAAAGCTGAGGCAAATGCTTCAGGTAAAACCCGAAAGGTTTGCCCTGAGGGCGCGGAATAAATTCAAGTAAATAAAGTGCTTTTTGTGACTTCGTCCGACTTTGGATACTGGTAATGTTTACATAAATGCGGCCATTCTCTTCGATCATCGGCACTTCAAACAGTTCATCTTCGGTATAGACATAGAGGTAAGTCTTGTTGTTGAGGAAAGTCAGGCGTGTATCGTAGCCCGATTCGGAAAGCAAAAACCAGCAAGTCAGATCTTTGCGCAATTCGGAGGCATCCGGAAAAATAGCATCCATACTGCTGCGCATTAGTTCGTAAAACAACCAGTCGTTGAGTCGTAGTTTGGTGCGTTGTTCTTCGAGTTGAGCAAGCAGAAGTTGAAAGTCCGTTTTCAGTAGTTCGCGATAATAGGTAACCATCGCTTTTTCTTTGACCCGGAGGGGCTCCTGTACATAAATATCGTCATTATATTGAAGACGGATATTTTCGGAATAAAAGGAGAAGCTTACTTCCGCCGCAAAGGTAAAAGTGGAGGAAGCCAGGAAGATCAAACATGTAAAAATAAATGAACGGGGCATAATGTCATTTATATGAACCTTAGTAGTTCGACGGAACAAATTCCAACAGCTATGAACGCTTGTTTTATGGTTTGTCCGTCAATTAAAAGCGCATCTAAAGTGGTAAAATAGTACAAATACAAAAACGTAGAATAAACCGTTTCCATTTTTTCAAAGCCTTTCAAATTCCAAATGGTTGACACGATAGCAGAAATTCTTTCACTTCTGCAAGTAAACTGCTTCGTACAGGAAAATTGAAAAACAAGATTGAAAATTGTTCTACGTGACTAAAGATACGTTTTCAGGTAGGAAATATTATATATGATCTTTAAAATTATTCTGCTGGTTGACACAGAAAAAACAGAAGCCCGTTTTTCCTGTGTCGCAGCCAGATCATTAAATGATCAGCATCGCATCTCCGTAAGTGAAGAAGCGGTATTTTTCTTTAACAGCTGTCTTGTAAGCTTCCATGATAAGATCATAGCCACCAAATGCACAAATCATGATCAATAAGCTTGATTTTGGCAAGTGGAGGTTAGTTACCATAGAATTAGCAATGCTAAATTCGTAAGGCGGATAAATAAACAGATTGGTCCAACCTTCGGCACGCTTGAGCATACGCTCTGCGGAAACCGCCGATTCGATCGAACGCATAGAGGTGGTACCAACGCTACATACACGACGGTCGTGCTGTTTAGCTTTGTTGACGACATCAACCGCTGGCTGTGGAATGCGGAAATACTCAGCATCCATTTTGTGCTTCGACAAGTCTTCCACTTCGATATTACGGAAAGTACCCAAACCTATGTGCAGGGTCAGTTCAGCAAATTCCACCCCTTTGATTTCGAAGCGTTTCATCAGCTCACGGCTAAAGTGAAGACCTGCCGTTGGAGCAGCCACTGCGCCAAGTTCCTTAGCATAGATCGTCTGATAACGTTCGCGGTCGATAGCTTCAACCGGGCGATTAATATATTTAGGAAGTGGCGTATTGCCGAGTTTATTCAATTCTGCCTGGAATTCTTCATCCGTGCCATCGTACAAAAAGCGGATAGTACGGCCTCTGGAAGTCGTATTATCAACTACCTCTGCAACCAGCACATCGTTATTGTTGTCATCGCTAAAATAAAGCTTATTACCTACGCGAATTTTTCGAGCCGGATCGACCAGTACATCCCACAAACGGGCTTCATTATTGAGCTCGCGAAGCAAGAATACTTCAATTTTGGCACCTGTTTTTTCTTTCCGTCCATACAGACGAGCTGGAAAAACTTTGGTGTTATTGAAAATCAACACATCCTCTTCGTCGAAATATTCGATAATATCCTTAAACATTTTATGCTCAATCTTACCGCTTTCTCTGTGCACCACCATCAAGCGTGATTCATCACGGTTGTCAGCTGGGTATTGTGCAATCAAATCTTGTGGAAGATCGAATTTGAAATGTGACAGTTTGGTCCTCATTCTAATAGTTTTTCCTGAAAAGAAGGGCAAAGATAACAATTCATGTGTTTATGGCCTAACGGATAAGGGCACAGAAACAAATTATTTTTTTGGCGAAAGCCACAAAGACAAAGAGATAGGTAAGCGCAGAGAGATTGGCAGAGAAAAACAAAAGGTTTATCTATATGTTTGGGTGAATGCAAAAGCATCAGTTACATTCGAGCAAAAATCAAGTTATGGTCACCCTGTTCAAAATCGTTGGCGAAAGTATACGGCAGGCCCTGGGGCAGTTACGTGCCAATAAGCTTCGTAGCTTCTTGTCGTTGCTTGGTATTTCGATCGGTATCTTTTGTATCATCGGCGTATTGTCGGCAGTCGATTCGCTAGAGTCGAATGTACGTGGTAGTCTGGAAAAACTGGGCAATGACGTGGTGTACGTCAAAAAGTGGCCCTGGGCAAATACTGGCGGAGATTGGTGGAAATATTTCAGAAGGCCTCATCCAGACTACAGCGATTATGAAGTGGTGAAAGACAAGGTGAAAAATGCCGAATTGTCTGCCTTCCACGTCGTGATTGGGTTTAAGACCATCAAGTGGAAATCGAGTAGTGTAGAGCAAACGATACTCATTGGTTCTTCGATCACCTTTGCAGAAATGTTTAAGCTAGAGCTTGAAAAAGGTCGTTATTTCTCCCCCTCCGAAGACTTTTACGGAAGTAATAAAATCGTCATCGGCCATAAAGTAGCAGAGGAGCTATTTGGCAATGTAGAGCCAATCGGCAAACCGATCAAACTGATGGGCCGAAAGTACGAGGTCATTGGTGTCATCGAGCAGGCCGGGAATGACTTACTCAATCCCCTTGATTTTGATGAATGCCTACTGGTGCCTTACTCCAATGCCAGAAACCTGGCCAATATGAAAGCCCGAAATATTTTTGATGCCACCATTACGGTAAAAGCAGCCGAAGGAGTGTCGAATCAGCAGATGAAAGACGAAGTAAAAGGCATATTGCGAGCACACCGTCGGTTGAAGCCCAAAGAAGACGATAACTTTTCGCTCAATGAATTGTCGATGATTTCGAGTGTATTCGACAACATCTTTGGTTCGTTGAATGTACTGGGGTTCATCATCGGTATTTTTGCGATCATCGTAGGTATGGTGAGTGTGGCCAACATTATGTTTGTGTCGGTAAAAGAACGAACCAATATCATCGGTATCAAGAAAGCCTTGGGTGCTCAGAATTGGGTGGTGTTATCCGAGTTTTTGATTGAAGCCGTGATTCTGTGTATCATTGGAGGTATGATCGGCTTATTGTTTGTATATGCCATTGTTACGATACTCAGCAATGTCATCAATTTTGAATTATTCTTGTCAGTCTCCAATATGATTTGGGGCGTAGCTGCATCCGTCTTAGTCGGTGTTTTTGCAGGCTTGATTCCGGCCATTATGGCAGCACGTATGGACCCGGTGGAGGCGATGAGGCAATAGGGTTTTGATGTGTGATATTTTGATGTATGATGTGTTTATGTGGTGATGTTTTGATGTGGTGATGTTTGATATTTTGAATATAGATATTTTTGATTTGGGCGTACCCCATGAAGGAAATAGCTTCGCATTTTCCTTCATGGGGCGTTATGCTACAGGGCTCCCGGTGGTCGGCTAGCTACGTTCCTTGCTATCTGCCCGCCTTGGGGCGTGCCCCCTTTCGCAGCACTTACGCACAAGAATATAGCCGAGAGGGCAAGCTACTTGCAAAAGAACCGGAAAAAAGATATTTTTGCCAACCAATTTAAAATGAATAGAAAACGGGGTATAGCTCAGTCCGGTTAGAGTGCACGTCTGGG
>JALEHC010000456.1 GCA_022763215.1 Saprospiraceae bacterium | reverse complement strand
TACTTGTGGGGTATATAGTATACCGAGAACTACAATCCTGAATCTAAGGAGACGCATTCAAATAACCTGAGAATCTCAAGTTTGGATTAATTAATGCTCTCTTTTTTGAAAAGAGCGCTAAAATCAAGAAGCGATGCGCTATCTACTACTACTTCTATGTCTGGGAAATACCTGGGTGTTAAATGCAGGTTCTGTAGATCCTGTAAATCCGGATTCAATTTTGGCGAAAGCCAGAGAAGAATCCAATAAAGGACAGTTTTTAGAACTTCTGACAACACTAAATAAATTTTATCAAGTCCAAGAAAATAATGACAGCTTATATGCCTGGATAAGTGCATGTAAGGAAATAGGTCGTACTTTGGACGAAAATGGCCACCCACTGAAAGCGATAGAAGTCTTTGAACTTGCAGATTTAGAAAATATTTGGCGAAAGCCAAATAGTGCGCCAGAGTGGGATTTGATGGGAAGTGTTTATGCAAATATGGCTTATGTCTATGAAGAGTCACTTGATAACCTGAGAAGTGCAAAAGAAGCTTACGAAAAAGCTCTTTGGGTCTTTGATGAGCAGCTTTGTATTGAAGATGATTATGTAGGACAATATATCATTGCCCCACTTGGTAATCTTACCAATAAAACTGGTGATTTTGAGGCAGCCGAGGTCTTTATAAGTCGTTATAAGAAAATCGCAAAAAGCCAAGGTGATTGGATTGCTGTTGCCAATGCATGTAGTGATTTGGGCGTTTTGTACCTCAATATGCATGAATTTGAGAAAGGAATAGCCGTTTGTGAGGAAGGCTTATCGATCAAGGAAATCGATCGTTTTTCAAAAGCCTTATTACAGGGCAATTATGCACGTTTGCTTCGTGCAACTGAAGAATACGAGCGTGCAAAAGCTTTGAATGAAGATTCATTTAACAACTTTTCTTCTATTTATGAGGCTGGTTATCCAATAGGTGCCTACTTTATGGCGCAGGTTTTAGCTATAGCGGTTGATCTAAATTTATTGACAAAAGACTTTGAAAAAGCAGAAGAAAATCTGAAACAGGGGCAGTTTTATTTAGCTGAATATTTTAGTGACGATAAAAATCGAGATTTCGCAAAATATTTTGTCCTCGAAGCTAAATTCTACCTCGAATGGCAAAAGCCAGAAAAAGCCATGACTGCGGCACATCAGGCACTTCGTGCTTTGCTGGATCAGTTTTTGGCAGAAAATACCTACGAATTACCTTTAAAAAATCAGTTATATGCTGAAAATACGCTGCAAGAAGCACTCGCTTATAAAGCCGAAGCATTTGTACAGTTAGCGGAAGAAAAAAATGATCCCGAATTACTCAAAAAGGCATTGCAATGCCATGAACTCATTTTTGAAGTCGAAAAACAAATTCGTCGATCTTTGTCTTATGAAACTTCCAAACTGTATGTGCTGGAAGAAAGCCGCGAGCGTAGCGAGCATGCCATTGAGATAGCTCTTCGGCTCTGGGAAACGACCAATGATCCTGTCTATAAAGAGGAAGCTTTGGCTTTCGCCGAACGCAGCAAAAGCATCCTTTTGCTGGAAGCTTTCCGAAAAGTGGAAGCGGCACAATTGGGTGGCCTTCCAGATTCGCTTATGCAAGAGGAGTACCAGTTTCAGGCACAAATTGCACTGACTGAGAAACGATTATTTACTGCTAAAGAAAATAAGGAAAGTGACCAAATTACGCCGCTTGAAAATGAATTGCTCAAATTGCGCCAAGCCTATAATGACTGGATTTTGGCATTGGAAGAAGCCTACCCTCAGTTTTATAACCTGAAATATAATTTTGAAACGCTTAATATCGACCAGATTCGCGAAACAATGCTGAAAGACGACGAGGCAGTCATCGAATATTTCGTTGGTATGGAGCATGTTTATGCTTTTTATATTTCAGCAACACAGTTTGATATCATCAAAATCAAAAAAGATTTTCCATTGGAAGAATGGATTCGTCAATTGCGAACTGATATGGAGCAATTTCAGTACGATACGGCTGATCGCTCTCAATTGATTAGTTCGTACATCCATTTGTCTAACCAACTATACCATAAACTCCTAAAACCATTGCCAGATTTGCCTGAGCATATTTGCATCATTCCGAGCGGTATGCTAGGGTATCTGCCTTTTGAAGCGCTCTTGAGCGCACAACCCCAAAAAATCAGAGATTTTTCAACTTATCCTTATTTAATTAACGATCATGTTATTCATTACACTTATTCTATATCTCTTCAGAAATCGCTGATAGAGAAGCAAACGCTTGGTTCACGATACGCTGGTTTTGCTCCTGCCTTTATGGGAGGTGCTGACTATAATGCTTTGAAATACAGCCAAGAAGCAGTAGCTGAGGTAGCTGGTAAACTTAATGGAGATCCGGTGTTGGGTGCAGAAGCTACTATTCAGAAGTTTCGCGAACTTGCTCATAATTATCAATTAATTCAGTTGGCAACGCATGCGGTGGCGAATATGGAGCAAGGCGACTTTTCCTACATCGTTTTTGCGGATGGTAAAGGAGGTTATGACTCTATGTTTGTCAAGGATGTTTACTTGCTTAATTTATCAGCTGATTTGGTGATGCTGAGTGCTTGTGAAACGGCAGTTGGAGAGCTGTATAAAGGGGAGGGGATTATCAATCTTGCCCGCGCATTCTTTTATGCTGGTTCCAAAAGTGTGGTAACAACGCTATGGAGTATCAACGAAGAAGCAAATAAAGAGATCACAACTCGTTTTTACGAGCTATTGCGAGCTGGAAAGACGAAAAAAGTAGCTTTGCGTGAAGCAAAGCTCGATTATTTGCACGAAAGTGGCAGCCATTTTTCACATCCTGTTTATTGGGCCGCATTTACCCCAATCGGCGATATGGAAGCGGTTTATGAAGGCCACAACTGGCCAATGTCGTTTTTGTATGGTGGCCTGGGCCTTCTTCTATTAGCTGGTATTTGGTGGATTGGGCGAAAGCCTAATTAGCAACCTGATACCAGAATGAATCGAGCTTGTCGAGTAGCTGCTGTGCCTTTTCCTGATAATCATGCGCTGGATTCTGGGCAATGCTTTCCAGGGCAGGTTTGGCAGCCGCTTTACCATTTGCGCCAAGCAGTGCCAAGGCTTGGCTAAACTCCAAGTCGTATTGATACAGTTGCTGATTATAGTTATTCATGTTTAGTGAACTCAACTGCTGACTTAGTTCTGCAAAGGCGTTTTGTGCTTCTGCAAATTGGCCGTTTTGGAGTAGTTGGTGAGTTTGCTCAAACTGTTTTGACCATGCTGCTTGATCCACCTTTTTACCCATTATATTGGGTGAAAGCGGCTTTGTATAGACTTCCTCAATCAAGTGATTAGCAGCATAGTTTTGTTGTGCGTACCAGTTGGTTCCTATACCCATGAGTAGCACAAAACTAGCTGCGATACCAACTCTATAATAAAGTCTTTTAGAGATAGACCTTTTATGCTTCTGGCTATCGGTTTCCCATGCTTTTAGCCTTTCGGCAAATGCTTCCGACTGTTTGGCCTGAAACGCATTTTTGAGCTTTTTATACTGTTGTACTTCCTCTGCCAGTTGTGGATCACGTTGCATTTGTGCTTCCATGCGTGCCGCATTAGCCGGATGAAGCTCTTGATCGAGATATGCCTCGATCAGTGCAATTTGATCACTATCCTGGTTAGAAGCTTCCTTTTCCCAGGACTTCATTTGATTGTGAAAACTTGTTTCTTTTTTTGCCATAAAACCATCGAGTATTTTCAGGTAAGCCTGTACTTCGATTCGTACCTGCTCATCTTGTTGCATTGCCTGTTCCAGCTCCGCTTTATCGGGCCTACTTAAGCGTCCCTGATGATACGCCTCAATTGTTTCCGGATTGATTTCAAACGACATAGTCTTCGGGTTTAGAGTAATGATCGCATTTTTTTGAGGCAATCAAATTTTTTCTTGCGGGTTGCTCCTTCTGAGGGGAGTCCCATGGTTTCCATGACGGCATCGACGGCAAAACCTTTGATGAAAAAAAGCTCCAAAATCTCATTACATGGCGAACCAATTTTTTCCAATAATTGATCGACGAGTCGAGCATTAGCTTCCCGTTCTTGTTGTTGATCAATTTCAGGTTGCACGGCCTCCTCCGGGATGTCATCTTCCCAATCGTATTTTTGATTCAAAGCTTTTTTTCTGGCCAGTATTTTACCGATACCAATCAGAAAAGTCGACAATTTACTGCTCAGGGGGGCTTGTAAACTGCCGCTTGTCACCTTTCGGTGAAAAATGACCATTGCTTCATGTAGTAACTCCGTGACTGCGGGCACATCGAGCTGAGTTTTCTTTAGAAAAAATAAGCGGAAAGGTTGCCGAATGTCTTCATAAAAAGCTTTCCACTCCTGCTCATTGCCCGTTTGTAGTTTCTGGAGTTGTTGTTCATCTGCATGGTATTTGCTCATTTATCTTTCGTTTAGGGTTTTTGTTACAGCTTTTGCAAAAAAAGAAACAATTGAAAATAAGGAAATTGTTCCAACTCATTGAAGAATTTCGTTTTTCCTCTTCAGGAACTCCAGTCTTTTCTATCAAAAGCAAAAAAAATCAGAAAAAAATTAGCAAGGCGAGTAACAAATCATCTGGGCATGGTATAAAGAGGTAAACCACTGAAAATAAAAGACCTCAAATAACCAAATGACTTTTGTAATTATAATCCCGGAACGAAGGGCAAGAAGAATTTTGCCTAATCATCGTGTTGCTTTTTCCGGATAATAGCACTTCTACTTATCTAAAATAAACTCCAAAGACATAAGGTTTGTGATTAATTCATTGTAAAGTAGTCGGATCAGGGAGAATGGCCATTCTCCCCAAAACCGGCTACTTTTTTTTTATATAAACCATTTCACCAAAGCTAAATCCTGTTGGTGTGGTAGTTCGTTATGTCGAGGAAATACCCGGAATCCAAATTCATATACGCCAGTCATCTCCGGATCAATTGAGCAACTGAATACGGCTTGTGAACCTTCGGTTTTTTCCATCTTCAATGGCTCTTTGATCTTCAATTCGAGTTCCTGATCACTGATGCGATTGAAGAAGACGACTTCCATTCCCAAAAATTCAACCGGAATATTGCCCGTGTCAATCCGCAATTTTGCCTGAAAAGGCGCTCCTGCCGGAAGCGGATGATTGATGGTATCGTGCATGTCGAGTTCTATTAATCGAACATCTTCCCAATTTCGTTTTACTTGATTTTTCCAACCGACCAATTCTTTGGCCATTTTGTAGTTATTGGATCTCACTTTGCGACCTCTTTCCTTGAGCTTGTCATAAAAACGCTCAAAGTAGTGCTCCATCATACGAGTCATCGTAAAGGTTGGTGCAACTTCCGCAATCAGGGTTTTAGTCATTTGTACCCAACGTTCCGGAACATTAGCATCATTGCGATCAAAGTAAGTAGGCACGATATCGGTTTCGAAAGTATTGTAAAGCGTCTCGGCATCCAGTTCGTTTTGCAAATCCTGGTTTTCGTAGGTACGCTCTTTTTTCAATGACCAACCGGCATCTGGGCGGTAACCTTCTGCCCACCAACCATCGAGTACACTGAAATTCATCACGCCATTCAAAGCAGCCTTCATACCACTAGTTCCAGAAGCTTCTTTCGGGCGCGTAGGCGTGTTGAGCCAAATATCAACTCCTTGTACCAAGAATTTAGCCATTTCCATGTTATAGTTTTCCATGAAAATGATCTTCCCTGTAAATTCAGGGCGCTTCGAAATTTCTACAATTCGCTTGATCAGCGCTTGTCCACCTTGATCGGCAGGGTGGGCTTTTCCGGAGAAAATGAAAATGACAGGCTTTTCTTCGTCATTTACCAATTTGCTCAGACGGTCTAGATTACTAAACAATAGGTGCGCTCTTTTGTAGGTCGCAAATCGACGTGCAAAACCAACGACCAATGCTTTGTCATTGATCTTGTTGATCATTTCAAAAATGGCGCGCGGATTTTCACCTCTTTGAGTCATATCGTGCTCAATAGACGTGCGAACATAATCCAGAAGCTTCTTTTTGAGTTGCTGACGGATGTCCATAATCTTGTCATCTGCAACATCAAATATTTTGTGCCAGTGCTTTTTGTTAGATTGTTCTTCGATAAATTTTTTACCGAAAGTATCTTGATAAAGTTCGTGGCATTCATTCGAAATCCAGGTAGGGTAGTGCACACTATTGGTGACATATCCGATGTGTAATTCGCCAGAATGGAAGCCTGGGTAAAGTACATTGAACATCTTCTGAGATACTTCTCCGTGCAACTTACTTACGCCATTTACTTCTTGTGAAAGTCGAATCGCTAAGTGCGACATCGAAAATAATTCATTGTGATTGGATGGATCAATCTTACCCAGCGCAACAAATTGTTCCCAATCAATTCCAAGTTCTCCTGCATAATGGAATAGATAAGAACGAAGCAATGATTCATGAAAATAATCGTGACCGGCAGGAACTGGTGTATGTGTGGTAAACAAGGAAGTAGCACGAACAACTTCCAGTGCTTCCGCAAAATTCATATTTTCTTGCTGGATATAAGTTTTCAGTCGTTCCACACCCATGAATGCCGCATGACCTTCATTGCAATGGTAGATATCAGCTTGTACGCCAATCGCTTCCAGTGCTTTGATTCCTCCGGTTCCGAGCAAAATTTCTTGCTTGAGGCGGTGCTCATTGTCCCCTCCGTATAGTTGGTGTGTTAATGTGCGATCGTTCCAGTCGTTTTCGTCTAGGTCGGTATCGAGTAAGTAAAGCGAAATACGACCTACTTTCATTTCCCATACCTTAGCGGTAACTCTTCTGCCTTGCAGATCGACATAGATACGAAGCCATTCTCCATTGGCCTGCTTGACAGGGCTGATGGGGAGTTTGGTGAATTGTTGAGCTGGGAAGTTATTGATTTGGTCACCATGCATGGAAATACTCTGCTGGAAATAACCATAACGATAAAGCAATCCAACAGCAGACATATTCACATTGCGATCACTGGCTTCTTTGAGGAAGTCACCTGCCAGAACACCCAAACCTCCGGAGTAAAGTCGCACAGAAATGTGCAGACCATATTCCATACTGAAATAGGCGATCTGAGCCGCGTCTTTAGCTGGTTTGGCTGAAGTATACTTTTGAAAATCAGTATAGACACGCTTTAGCTTTTTCATGAAGTCTTTCTCTGCAATTAGCTCTTTAGCTCTTTGCTGACTAAGCGTATCCAGTATAACAATAGGATTGTATCGAGACGGAATCCATTGGTCGCCACCGATATATTCGAAAATTTCAATTGCTTCTTTGTTCCATGACCACCAAAGGTTATTGGCTAATTCGTACAAAGAAGATAATTCATCTGGAAGTTTGGATTCAATAAAAATTCGCTTTAGGCGAATGTTAGAATCTTGGAGTTGTCCAATCATAATGATGGTTTTTTCTCAAAAAAAGACAAATAGGCTCGATTTTTTAAGCTACTCAAAATACAATTAGCAGCGTACAATACCCATTTGTAGCTATCAAATTTAAGATACTTTCCAGTCAATTTCCCAAATCTCGAGACAATTAATGTATATTTTACACTAAGTGCTTGGTTGAAAAAATATTTCATCTCGTGATCCGATTGGAAAATCTCAACGTATGTATGCCAAATTATTTACAAAAATCAACCGACTGTTGTTATGAAAAAATTATTGACTTTAGCACTCCTGCTAATGGGAACGAGCCTATTGGCACAACACAACAATGCCATTCTTGGCATTCAAACTGGTCACGTAAGTGATGAAAAAGCCGAGGCTTGGGGCCTTGAAAATCAAGAAGGTATTCTGATTACCAAAGTGTACCCCAAAAGCGGCGCCAAGAAAGCTGGTCTTCAACCTTTCGATTATATTACTCAAGTAAATCAACAAGCTGTAAATCCTGAAAAACAGTTAAGTAGTATTCTGAATCAGTATCAGCCG
This sequence comes from Saprospiraceae bacterium, assembly GCA_022763215.1. GTDB lineage: Bacteria > Bacteroidota > Bacteroidia > Chitinophagales > Saprospiraceae > JALEHC01. The sequence continues at coordinate 317 of JALEHC010000456.1, read as the reverse complement.
GGGCAAATTGTACGGATCAATTATTTGCGAAATGGACAAGCAAAGCAAACGAATGTCGCACTAAGTAGCTCCAATGACGATCTTGGAACATTACATCGTTCTTCTGAAAAAGATCCCTTTCTCGGTATTTCTGCCAAGCATATGTCTTTGCCGGAAGGCATGAAAACCGGAATTCCAGTAAATGTAGTCGATAACAGCACCGCACAGGCTATGGGCATGAAAAGTGGGGATATCATCACACAGATCGACGATTTTAAAGTCATCAATTGGCATGACATGGACCCTGCCATCGATAATCGCAATGTTGGAGATGCCAT
>JALEHC010000070.1 GCA_022763215.1 Saprospiraceae bacterium | reverse complement strand
TTGGAGGAGGTTGGAGTGATATGATGGTCGCCTTGACCGAACGTATCCAGTCTGGACAAGTCCCCAGCATAGAAGCCGCCAAGGAGGCCGGACATTACGCCCCCAGCAATGCCCGCGAAGCTTTCAGTATGGTGCGCCCGTCCAACGATGAGTTTATGCCTTGGTATGGCCTGCTAACCGGTGTGCCTTTACTTGGATTCTATTTTTGGGCAAATAACCAATTTATGGTACAGCGTGTACTTGGTGCTCGTGATTTGAATCATGGTCGTTGGGGTGCTTTATTCGCAGGACTTTTAAAGCTGCCCGTAATTTTCATTATGGTCGTTCCTGGTGTATTGGCATTATTGGTTTTTAATGATCTCGATATCTCTGGTTTGAATTATATAACCGCAGATGGTACGCCCTGCGAAGATCTGAGCGAATGTGCCAACCTGACTTATCCGGTGCTGCTTATGCAGTTATTGCCATCCGGTATTTTGGGATTGGTGGTTGCTGGTTTGTTAGCGGCAATGATGTCCTCTGTTTCGGCGACCTTTAATTCTGCTTCCACTTTGATTACCATGGACTTTGTCCGAAATATAAACCCGAATTTGACCAGCAAGCAACTGGTACGTGCTGGTCAGATTGCCACTGTTGTTCTTGTGGTTTTGGCGGCAGCCTGGGTGCCTTTTATTGAGAAAGTATCGGATTCGCTTTGGCAATATTTGCAATTGGTAATTAGCTACACGGCACCACCTGCGGTGGCGACCTTCATACTGGGCTTGTTCTGGAAGCGTGCCAGTGCGACTGGCTCAATTGTGAGTTTATTGTTTGGCTTTGTGTTCGCTATTTTTATGCTCAGCCTTCAGATTTATAAAAATGGTTTGCCCGCAGGCGAAGAACCTGCAGCTTGGATTTCTGCCATTACAGGTATTCACTTCTTAATGATGGCCTTTATGATGTGGTTAATCTGTATGGGTATTCATATTGTGGTGAGTTTGGCGACAGCCCCACCAACAGAGGAGCAAGTGAATGAATTGACTTGGAATAGCAAGCTTTTCAAAGCAGAAACAGAAGAATTAAAAGATTTGCCTTGGTATCAGAACTATCGTTATCTGGCGATTATCTTATTGATTATAACCGCTATAACGGTAGGGTATTTCTGGTAAAACCTAAATTGCTACCTTAATAACCGCCTTGTAATTGATCGATTACAAGGCGGTATTTTTTTGTCGAATCCTTATCAGTCCGTTATTATTTTCATTTTTTAGTGGAACTGTCCAAATATGCTTTATTTTAGCATTTTGATCGACAAAAATTAATACAGCGTGATAGAAGCTAAAGATCTGAAAAAATCATACGGCCAATTACAGGTTCTGAAAGGAGTAGATTTACACATCAAACAAGGAGAAATTGTCTCTATAGTTGGGAAATCTGGTGCCGGGAAAAGTACGCTCCTTCATATTTTGGGTACGCTAGATCATGCTGACTCAGGCTCCTTAAAGATAGAAGGCCAGGAAGTGTTTAGCCTTTCGGCAAAAAAACTGGCGGCGTTCAGAAACAACAAAATTGGTTTTGTTTTTCAGTTTCACCACCTACTACCTGAGTTTACGGCTATTGAAAATGTCTGTATTCCAGCTTTCATCAAAAAAACTTCGGAATCTGCTGCACGCGAAAAAGCTAAGGAATTACTCGACTACTTAGGTCTTGCCGACCGAATGGATCACAAGCCAACCCAACTCTCTGGTGGCGAACAACAACGCGTCGCAGTCGCTCGCTCGCTTATCAATAGCCCCGCTATTGTTTTTGCAGACGAACCTTCCGGGAACCTCGATAGCAGTTCTTCCAAAGAATTACATCAATTACTTTTTCAACTCCGCAAAGACTTTGACCAGACTTTTATTATTGTAACCCATAACGAAGAACTTGCTCAAATGAGCGATCGCCGTCTTGAAATGATCGATGGTCGACTGAAAGGTCAATAATCCGCCATTTTTAGTAGTTTAGTTATTTACAATTCAAAACGAATGGAAAAGCCAACTTCTAATAACCCTGTTAAGCCAAGGCGCACCTTCCGGGAAATATTACAAGAGCTCTGGGATGCCACCATCGAATGGTTTAAAGCATTAATGGATATCGAAGACGGTGCCGATCGTGATGGAACTATTATTGCGATCAAAACCAACAAGCGCATGCGCGGCTCAAATGCGTGGCTGCTCATGTGTTCGATTATGATTGCATCGCTAGGTCTTGACCTCAATTCACCGGCAGTTATCATCGGAGCCATGCTTATTTCTCCATTAATGTCGCCGATTTTGGGAGTTGGTTTGTCGGTTGGGATTAATGATCGCGATACCCTGTTCATTTCCTTACGTCATTTCATGATTGCCATTGCCATTGCGTTGCTTACGAGTACTCTGTACTTTTTATTGACGCCTTTCGGCCAATTTACAGACGAGATTCGGGCAAGGACTGCACCTACGGTGCTGGACGGACTAGTAGCCATTTTTGGTGGTTTGGCAGGTATCATTTCCACGACAAGAAGAGACAAAAGTAATGCAATACCAGGTGTAGCAATAGCAACTGCTTTGATGCCTCCCCTTTGTGTGACCGGCTATGGCTTGGCAAATGGGCGCTGGGATATTATGCTCAATTCGTTTTACCTATTCTTTCTTAACTCCTTTTTTATTGCCTTGACGACTTATGTAATTATCAAGTTATTGCGCTTTCCGCTAAAAGCACACATCAACCAGGCAGAAGCCAGACGCAACCGCAATGCGGTTTTGTTTTTTAGCTTGATACTTATTATTCCAAGTGGGCAAATTCTTTATCGACTTTATTTGGAGCAGCAAGACAAACAGGTCGTTGAACAATTTATTAATCGCCATTTTGGTGAACGATCCCAAACTAAATGTATAGATTACAAATTGCTCCGGGGCGATTCTACCCGAAAAAAACTGGTATTACAGCTCATGGGTAAAGACATTTATGAAGATTCACTGGAAGTATATAGCCAAGAGATAAAAGAAATGGGGCTTGATAATACCACCATTAGTATCATCCAAGACAATGAATTGGGGCTTGATCAAATAGAAAATATGCAATTGGGACTTCGAAATCTGGATGCCCTATCAAAAGAATTGAAAGTGCTCAATGCCACAAAAACAGCCCAGGAAAAGGAAATAGATATACTGGAAACTCAAATTGACAGCTTACAAGCTGATTCTATTGAGTTTGCTAAAATTTCGGATGAAACCAAAATTTTATTTTCTGACATCACTAATATGGGTTTTGCGAAAGCAAAACAGAGCGATTTTCAAACACCCGTGCAGGAAATACCTATTTTTTTGATACAATGGGAAAAAGGAAAAAGCAGAGCTTCCAAAAGAAGAGATGAAGAAAAACTTAGAGCATTCCTGCAAAAAAGATCTGGTCTCGATACTTTGAGCCTGATTGCATATTAATGCACAATGAGGAACTTTTTGAACAAGCACTTAGTTTAAATTTAAAACTAAGTTAAGTTCTCTGTGTTCTCATAAAAAAAGCGATTATGAAAGCATTAGTTTTAATAGACATACAGATAGATTTTCTTCCAGGAGGCGCATTAGAAGCCCAAAATGGGAATGAAGTGGTGCCTGTAGCCAACAAATTGATGGGCCATTTCGATATAGTGGTAGCGACCAAAGACTGGCATCCGGCCAACCACGGAAGTTTTGCGGCAAATCATCCGTGGCGGAAGCCTGGACAAATCATCGATTTGAATGGACTCGACCAAATACTCTGGCCGATTCATTGTGTACAAAATACGTTTGGCTCAGAATTTCCGGATACCTTACAAAGTGATAAGATTCAACAAATATTTTACAAAGGAACCGACCCTGGAATTGACAGTTACAGCGGTTTTCACGATAATGGGCAAAGACGGTCCACTGGACTCGCTGAATTTTTAAGAGAAAAAGGAGTTGATGAGGTATTTATTGCTGGCCTTGCAACGGATTACTGCGTTAAATTTTCTGTTTTGGATGCTTTGAAAGAAGGTTTTAAGACAAATGTTGTGGTAGACGGTTGCAGAGGTGTAAATTTGGCTCCCGAAGATTCTGAAAAGGCTTTGGCAGAAATGCGCGAAAAAGGCGCACGCTTGTTGGAGTCCTCAGAAGTGATTCATTAAACAGATATAAACAACAAATTATGTTACAGGAAACAATGCTTTCTTCGCAGGATTTGATGCAATTGGAAGATCAATATGGCGCTCATAATTATCACCCACTTCCCGTTGTGTTGGCAAAGGGAGAAGGTGTTCATGTATGGGACGTAGAAGGTAAAAAATATTATGATTTCCTTTCTGCTTACTCCGCAGTTAATCAGGGGCATTGTCACCCTAAAATTGTGGGTGCCCTGACTGAACAGGCACAAAAGCTCACGCTTACATCGCGTGCTTTTTACAATGATGTACTGGGTCGTTACGAAAAATTCATTACCGACTTTTTTGGCTACGACCGCGTGCTACCTATGAATACAGGTGTAGAGGGTGGTGAAACTGCCGTTAAACTATGCCGTAAATGGGCTTATGAGGTCAAAGGTGTGCCTACTAATCAAGCAAAAATCATTTTCGTAACCGGTAACTTCTGGGGACGTACTCTTGCTGCTATCTCGTCTTCTACGGATCCGAGTAGTACATCAGGTTTTGGCCCTTATATGCCTGGTTACTTGATTATACCTTACAACGATATCAACGCACTTGAAGAAGCCCTACAAGATCCGACCGTAGCTGGGTTTATGGTTGAGCCAATTCAGGGTGAAGCAGGTGTGGTTGTTCCTGATGACGACTACCTGAAGTCTGCTTATGATCTTTGCCAGAAGCATAATGTGTTGTTTATGGCTGATGAGGTCCAAACGGGTATTGCTCGAACAGGTAAACTAATCTGCTGCGAGCACCATGGCTTTAAGCCAGATATCCTGATCCTTGGTAAAGCCCTTTCAGGTGGGGTATTCCCGGTTTCGGCAGTATTGACCAGCGATGAGGTTATGCTAACCATCAAACCAGGAGAACACGGATCTACTTTTGGTGGTAATCCGCTTGGCTGTGCAGTCGCCATGGCTGCTTTGCAGGTGATAAAAGATGAAAAACTATCCGAAAATGCCGAAAATCTGGGTAAGTTGTTTAGAGATCGAATCCAGAAAAACTTGGTAGATAAATCGGATTTAGTAACTTTGGTACGTGGAAAAGGATTATTGAATGCTATCGTCATCAATGATACCGAAGACAGCGATACGGCATGGAATATTTGCCTCAAGCTGGCAGAAAACGGATTATTAGCCAAACCAACTCACGGCAACATTATCCGCTTCGCTCCACCTCTCGTTATGACCGAAGAGCAACTAGAAGAATGTTGTGAAATTATAGAGCAAACTATATTGCACTTTGAAAAATAGACACCTTTTTGCCGGCAAGCACCCGCTTGCCGGTTTCTTCTTTTCCTACTTCAACAATTCTGCTTCAATATAAACTGGCTGATGGTCAGAATACTGAAAATCCTGATTTAAGCCTTTAATTTTCTTCACCTGCACATTTGGAGAAACCAAAAAGAAATCAATCAAGGTCACAAAGGTTTCATTCTTTACATACGGATCAGCTACCTTTCGATTCGTTGGAACTCTCGGATCATATATCCATTGCCAATCTGCTGGTAAAAAATCCGGTTTGATATTAATCTGGGTATACCCCTGCCCTTTTCCCGGCATAAATTGGTCAAAGGGAAAATTTGGTGGGCACTGATTCCAATCTCCTCCAACAATAACATATTTGCCAGCGTCATACTCTTTTTGAAAAAAGGCCTTCAGCCAAGCCATTTGTTGTTTTTTTAACCCTCCCCCAGCATCATATGCCGAATTGTGTACGTTCACCACGACCAGTTCTTTGCCCCAAGCCGTATTAAATCGATGTACACTTGCACAGCGGTCTAATTGAAAAATGCGCGTTGGCCAATCATATTCTCCAGGAAGTTGGTATCGCGTCGATTCCGTAGGTTGAAAACGACTAAAAGTGGCCAAGCCACTATTGATTTCTCCAATCACATTCCAAGGTTCTAGCACAGGTATAGGCACCCGGCTGACTTTATAGTTTTGAGCAAAAAAAGCAGCGTACTCCGGCAGTGATGCTCGAAATCCATCAAATTGGTTGATCCGATAACTGCGTCTAGAATTAACATCTACCTCTTGAAACAGAAAGAAATCTGATTTGGTATGACTTGCAAAATCTGTGGCTCCTTTTACATTTTTTTCAACCTGTGGTTTTGGGGTAATGACATTTTTACTCCCAGAATGTAACGAACCACTATCATAAAAAAAATCTGATTCGGCTCCCAAACCACCATACCCCACATTCCAAGTCACAAAAGAAACAAGGCTATCTTCAATCGTTTGTATTTCCGCTTCTTGTGTTGCTTCCAAAGGAATAATCGCTTCTGGCTGATAATCATTCAAAGTACCATGAACCAGTGTAATCACAATATAAACCAAGAAAATAACTACGAAGCCGACCAACAGGCGAATGCCTATGCGTAATGTTTTAGGTAATTTAGTCATGTTTTTGTGTTTTAGACGGTTAAAAGCCGAGCATGTCCTTCATCTCGAAGTATCCTTGACGCCCAATAAGCCATTCGGCAGCTAACAATGCGCCCTTCGCAAACCCCTCCCTAGAGTGCGCAGTATGCTGAATCTCAATCTGATCTACCGCTGAAATATACTGTACCAAATGTGTTCCAGGTACGCCTTCTTCCCTTTTTGAAATAATTTCCAAATCAGAGGGATTGTTACTATTATCATTTACCCAACTCTGCTTTCGGTTCAGCTTTCGCAAAATATCTTCCGCTAAACTAATCGCTGTACCACTCGGAGCATCCAGTTTTTGAGTATGGTGTACTTCCGTCATTTTCACTTCGTATTGCTCTTGTGTAGCCATCAAATTGGCCAAATAACGATTAATAGCAAAGAACAGATTGACACCAACACTGTAGTTGGAAGCATAAAAAAAAGCGCCCTTATGTCGATCAACCAAAGCTTTCGCTTCCGGCATTTTATCTAGCCATGCCGTTGTTCCACTTACGACTGGCACTCCGTTTTCCAGACACATTTTTATATTATCAAAAGCGGTAGATGGTATAGAAAAATCGATGGCTACCTCTGCTTGGCGCAAACGTTCTGGGGTAAGTTCTTGCTGATTATCACTCGTGATTCGCAAAACCACTTCATGCCCCCCTTCAAGGGCAATTCCTTCGATGGTTTTCCCCATCCTTCCATATCCGAGTAGTGCAATTTTCATACGTATGTTTTGAGATTAAATTATTCCGCTTCTTCCAGCATTTTCTTTAGCTCATTGAGCTTCATCATACAGTCGATGGGCGTCATAGCATTAATATTGATATCCTGCAAGGCTTCTTTCAGTTTTCCTGCAGTTGGATCAACTGTTTCAAAAATACTCAATTGCAATCGCTCCGTTGATATGGCTTCAGTATTAGGTTTAGCTGCTTTTATCTCCTCACTCCCGACTTCCTGTTCGATCGATTTTTGTTCGAGTTGCTTGAGAATGTGTGCTGCGCGCTCCACGATACTCCTCGGCATTCCAGCCATTTTGGCCACGTGAATACCAAAGCTATGCTGACTCCCTCCTGCTACTAGCTTTCGCAAAAAAATCACCTTCTGCCCTACTTCACGCGTAGCGATACTAAAGTTTTTGATCCTTGGAAATTTATTAGCCAATTCGTTCAATTCATGGTAATGGGTAGCGAATAAGGTTTTTGGTCGAACAGCTGTGCTACTATGCAAAAACTCAGCAATCGACCATGCAATCGAAATACCATCATAGGTACTCGTTCCTCTTCCAATTTCATCAAGCAAAATCAGACTTCGGTCAGAGATATTATTCATAATACTCGCCGTCTCATTCATTTCTACCATAAAAGTAGACTCACCGGAAGAAATATTATCGGATGCCCCAACTCTCGTAAACACTTTATCAATCAGTCCGATTTTGGCACTAGCTGCCGGAACGAATGATCCCATTTGAGCCATAAGCACAATGAGTGCCGTTTGTCGCAACAAAGCAGATTTACCAGCCATATTCGGCCCTGTTATCATGAGCACTTGCTGTTCTTCATGGTCTAAAAAGACATCATTTGGAACAAAGCTTTCACCTATTGGCAATTGGCGTTCAATAACCGGATGACGGCCATCTTTAATATCCAACACCAAGGTATCATTGATTTCTGGACGGCAGTAATTGTGTTTTCTTGCGATTTTGGAAAAAGAAAGCAGACAATCAACATTCGCTATAATATTGGCATTATGCTGAATGGGGTAAATATAATCGGATAAAAGCTGGATGAGTTCAGCATATAAACGCTCTTCTAACCCCAGAATTTTTTCCTCAGCCTCCAGTATTTTTGTTTCCAGTTCTTTTAGTTCCTCTGTAATATAGCGTTCAGAATTAGTCAGCGTTTGTTTACGAGTCCATTCCTCAGGTACTGAATTCTTATGTTTATTGGTTACCTCCAAGTAATAACCAAAAACATTATTGAATCCGATTTTCAGGCTAGTGATACCCGTTTTTTCGCTTTCGCGAATCTGTATATTTTTCAGTAATTCCTTGCTGTTGCGAACAATGTTCCGATATTCATCGAGTTGCTCATTTAGACCATCAGCTATGACATTTCCTTTATTCAGATTTACCGGAGGTTCTTCTACAAGGTAGTTTTGAATCGTTTCTTGTAATTTTTCACAAGGATTGATGCGCTCGCCCATCTGCACCAGTTTTTCCCGGTCACTTTCGCCCAGTAATAGCTGTATGGGTTGCATGAGCTGCAATGCCTTTTTCAGCTGCACTACCTCTCGCGGATTAATTTTCCCTAATGGCACTTTTGAAATCAGACGTTCCAGATCACCAATCTGACGAATATATTGATCCACTTCTGTGGCCATGTCCTCCTTTTCATAAAAATAGCTGACGATATCCAGCCGTCCTTCTATCGCATTTTGCGAAAGCAAAGGCAAGACTACCCATTTTTTCAACAGGCGTGCGCCCATAGGCGAAGCTGTTTGATCCAGAATCTTGATCAGAGGCACCCCACTTTCGTGCGGACTAAAGATAAGTTCGAGATTGCGGATGGTAAAGCGATCTAACCAAACGTAATTTTCTTGTTGGATGCGGCTAATTCCATTGAGGTGCTGAAGGTTTTTGTTTTCGGTCGTAGCCAAATAATGTAGCGTTGCTCCGGCAGCTACCTGCGCCAATTCCATATCTTGTATGCCAAAGCCTTTCAGATTTTTGACTTCAAACTGTTCCAGCAATTTTTCATTGGTGAAATCAGAAGTATACACCCATTCGTCCAGCGTAAAAGTGTAGAAGCGTTCGCCAAAAGCCTGACAAAAGGCTTTAAGTTTGTCCTTTGGAAGAATAACTTCCGAGGGCTTAAAGCTCTGTAATAATTTATCGATATAAGCCTGCTCACCTTCACAAACCCAAAACTCCCCAGTTGACACATCCAGCAAGGACAAGCCATAGTGGTCTCGTTTACCAAAAGCAACGGAAGCCAGATAATTATTGGATTTGTGATCCAGGAGTTTGTCGTCTATAGCGATTCCAGGAGTAACAATTTCGGTTACCCCTCGCTTGACAATCTTTTTTTGGGGACTTGGCTTTTCGAGTTGTTCACAAATGGCAACCCGATAGCCTGCTTTTACCAAGCGAGGTAAATAGGTATCCATTGAATGATGTGGGAACCCAGCCAATTCGATATCGCTTCCGCCATTATTTCTGCTAGTTAGGATAATACCTAGCACTTTGGAAGCTACCACCGCATCTTCACCGAATGTTTCATAAAAGTCACCAACCCGAAACAACAAGATGGCATCGGGATGCTTCGATTTGACTTGAAAATACTGCCGCATTAGCGGAGTTACCTTCCCTTTTTTTGTAGTGCTTGATTTTTTCTTTGCCAAAGCCGCTTTTCTTTTTGAATAGGCAAATATACTAAAGCAGAATGGGTTTGCAATACAATCGAGAAAGCTTTCATCAGGGCTGTATCAAGCTTATTTTTATAATTTTTTTGGTGTAACAATAACATTTTTTTGCTTTTCCATCAAATTACATTTACTTTTAAGGTATAAAAGCAAGCCGCAGGTTTGTTTTATCCAACCATTTTGCAGTCTTTTGACTGTTCTTCACAATGCCAGAGTCACAAGAGAATCCATCAGGGTTCATCCCGGTTTATTATTTGTCTCGTTAACAAATCATTAAGCAATCCGGGGCAGGCAATTAAGCCTTTAAAGATCAACGTTTAGAAGCAGTAATCCTTGTCGAAGTGCTTGTTTACGCAAGTGAATCGATAAATTTCTGACTATTTAAATTATATTGTAATTTTGGGGATTAACCCGGTTACAAGAAGTTTTTGAATTATCAATCATTGTAATACCATGAAACTATTCAGCAGGATTCTATTTATCGCTTTCCTTTGGAGTATGAGCTGCCAGATGCTCACTGCTCAAAATCTTACTGATTTGCGCCGAGCAAATAAAGAATACGAGCTACATGCTTTTAATCTGGCGATAAAGTCCTACTTGAAAGTATTGGAAAGAAGACCCAATAATCCGGAAATACTTTCCAAAGTTGCCGACTGCTTCCGCCACCTCAATGAAATGGAAAAAGCTCGTGAATTCTATGATCGTGCAATTTCTCAAACGCGTGCCGAACCGGAAGTTTATCTTAACTACGGTAAAGTAATGATGGCTTTGGGCCGTTACGACGAAGCTTTTAATCTGTTTATGAATTATTCCAGAGTAGATGCAACCGTCGGAAAACACTATGCAGACAATTGCAAGTTTGCTAAATCTCAATTAGGGGTTGGTTCTTCTTACTTGGTTTCTAATGAGTTTATCAACTCTAACTCCTCAGACTTTGGCCCCACTTTTTATGGTGATCAGGTCATTTTTTCTTCCGCCCGAACAGATATTCAACGTTCTTCATCAAGCTGGACGGGGAAAGCCTATAATCAATTGTTCCGATCCAAACCCGGAGATAATGGCTTCTTGCAATCCGCTGTTTTTATGAAAAACAGTTTAAAAAATGAATATAATGTAGGACCTCTTACCTTCTCCCCTGATTATAAGATGGTTGTCTATACCAAAAATAATTTTGTGGACGGAACGCGACATATTCCAACCAGTGGTATGGAGCTAAGCATGTATGTGGCTCAGGTCAATGCTAATGGTGATTGGGTGGATGCGAGAGCGTTCCCTTTCAATAGTCCAAACTACAACACCGGTTTCCCTTGCTTTTCGCCAGATGGAAATGCCCTCTATTTTTCTTCCGACCGTGCAGATGGGTATGGCGGTTATGATATCTATGTTTCTTATTATCGCGATGGTCGTTGGGGAGCACCCGAAAATATGGGTCCGGTGGTCAATTCTCCAGGTAATGAGATTTCACCATATTTTGATGGGAATAATTTATTTTTCTCTTCAGACTGGCATCCAGGTTTTGGTGGCTATGATGTATTCCGGGCAGAGCGTTCCGGGCAGCGTTTTGCAAGGATTTTCCATTTGGGAAATGCTGTAAATTCGCCAAGGGATGATTATAACTTTGTTTACGACAGTTTCAAAAATCAAGGCTATATGACCTCAAACCGCCCAGGCGGAAGAGGAAATGAAGATATATACAAAGTATTCAAATCGGCTGATAATATCATTTTGCGCGTACGCAATGCCAGTGACGGTCGGCCTATCGCAGGTGCTATCGTAGATTTCTCAGACTGTCAGGAAGGTACTTACCAGACTGATGCACAAGGACTCTATAGTTTCCAGGCAGTCCAAGGGCTTGATTGTAATGTGATTGTCCGAAAAGATGGCTACAATACGAATGCGGTTAGGGTTACTACGGTTGGCTTACGCCAAAATCGTCAAATTGATATTACGCTTAGCAAAAATGGTGAAGAATACCTTGGTAAAATTGTAAGCTATACCAATCGTCAACCAGTAGCTGGTGTAACCGTAATTGCAACCAACACCAATACGCAAACCCGAACGGATGCGACAACCGATGTAAATGGAGATTATGCATTGGCTTTGCTGCCAAATTCATTTTATATCGTGCGATATTCTCGTCCGGGTTATCGAGACGTAGAACGCAATGTACGCACCAAAGGCGTTAATGACAGAGGAATACTTGGTATCATTTCTATGTTACCAACTGCGCTGAACCCAGATGATGCCATTACTGATCCAGATGATTTGCAACCCGATAATCCATATACACCACCAAGTAATAATGATAGGGAAGAAATCCTTCCGGGTTATTCTGTCCAGGTGGCTGCTATCGGTTCGCCTGTATTGGAAAGCTTTTCCAACCTGAGAAGTCTTGGCGAATTATACTACAAACAAGACGGATCGAGATACAAAATCAGAATTGGAGTGTTTGGAACTCGTGCAGAGGCGGAGCGTGTCCTAAATGGTGCAAAAGCACAAGGATACAATGGCGCATTTATCGTACAAGAATCGGGTTTTGTAAGAGAAAAAAGTGGAAATACCAGTGGCGATTTCACGCCTAAAGGCTTTGACAGTGCCCCTTACAAAGTACAATTAGCTGCCTATACAGATGATCGCTGGTTTGATCCAAGTTCGATCAGTAGTTTGGGCGCTATTGAAGAAAGAAAAAAAGGAAAGTATATTGTAAAATATCTGGCTGGATTTGACTCAGAGAGCGAAGCGCGTTCTGCCCTTCGACAAGCCAAGTCAGCCGGTTTTGAATCTGCTTTCATTGTTGTCGAAGAAAACGGACAACTCAAGAAAGTCAGATAACCATTTCACAAATGCATTAATGAGAAAGGGGTAAGTTCTGCTTGCAGAATTTACCCCTGTTTTTTTATATGATTTCCATTTGCCGCAAAGGCAAAAGTTTACATCATTACATCTCCGACATTGGTGTATGCCAAATCAAATGCTTCTGCTACACTCTTGTAAACAACTTTACCATGTACAATATTCAAGCCATAACGCAATGGAATATTATCTGCGCAAGCATCCTGCCAGCCCTTTTCGGCTAACATAACAGCATATGGCAGTGTGGCATTTGTCAAAGCGATAGTAGAAGTATAAGGTACTGCACCCGGCATGTTTGCGACACAGTAATGCACGACATCATCAATAATGAAGGTAGGGTCTTCGTGCGTAGTAGGTCGACAAGTTTCGATACATCCACCTTGGTCAACAGCCACATCCACCAATACAGTACCAGGAGCCATTTCCTTCAGCATTTCACGAGTGATCAGATTTGGCGCTTTTGCCCCTGGAATCAATACAGCGCCGACGATCAAATCATGATCTTTGATCAAACGGCGAATATTGTATTCATTGGAAAACATAGTCGTTACATTCGCAGGCATAAATTCATTCAGTCGACGCAGACGATTCAGGTTGATATCCATAATCGTTACCTGAGCACCTAGTCCTGCAGCCATTTTAGCAGCTTGTGTACCTACGATACCACCACCCAGAATAAGTACTTTTCCAGGAGGAACACCAGGAACACCACCGAGCAATACACCACGTCCTTTGACTGGTTTTTCCAAGTATTTGGCACCTTCCTGAATAGCCATGCGACCAGCTACCTCTGACATAGGAACCAACAACGGCAAGCTGCGGTCTGGCATTTCTACTGTCTCATAAGCCAAACAGATGGCACCACTATTGATCATAGCCTTGGTTAAGGGCTCAGAAGAAGCAAAGTGGAAATACGTGAAAACCAACTGGTTTTCTTTAATCAGCTTATATTCTGGTTCGATGGGCTCTTTCACCTTAATGATCATTTCGGCGATATCATATACCTCCTCAATGGTCTCAAGAATTTTTGCACCCGCTTTTTCATACTCTGCATTAAAGAAGCCACTGCCAAAGCCTGCATCCTTCTGGATGTATACTTCATGGCCGCGCTTCGTCAATTCGAAGGCACCCGCAGGCGTTAGCGCTACGCGTTCTTCATTGGTTTTGATTTCTTTTGGAACTCCAATAATCATACGATACTATTTTATTGGTTAGGTTATTCGCTAAAACTCGGCAAAAATAACAAGCTATCGCGTTATTTCGGTATTCCGGACGGAATTTATAGGTAGGAAACAAAAAAAGCCCCTCGCGGGGCTTTGACCTTATGAAAAAAACAAATATGACCTTTTTACCTAACTCGTTGTACCCTACTTAAAGCAAACAGCGTGCCAAACTCTAAAACAGGTGCTTATATATTCGTTTTTTATTTAAAATAAAAAAGCCCATCCACTTGGACGGGCTCATTCATTTAGATCATCTTATCCTCAACTACTTATTAATCAGCAAGGATTATGCCAGTTTTTCTGCCGAAAGGAACAATGACTGATCAGAGTGTGGTATGATATTTTTGGCTCTAGCCAAATCAAACATATGTTGTACGGCCGAACGGCCTTTTTCGCCCAAGCCCTTGGTGTAATCATTGACATACAAATTAATGTGCTGTTGCATCACGGCTTCTTCCATTTCCTGTGCATGTTCCTTTACAAAAGGCCTTGAAGCTTCCGGGTGGTCAAAGGCGTAAGCTACACTTCTCGCCATAACTCGATTCACCTTTTGCTGCACATTTGGCGCAAGCCGACGATTAACGACAATACCGCCCAGTGGTATCGGCATCTTGGTTTCAGATTCCCAATATTCGCCTAAATCGATTATTTTCTTTAGCCCTTTGTCTTGATAAGTAAAGCGATTTTCATGAATAATCAGCCCAGCTTGTACCTTTTCTTGTAACACCTGATTTTCAATATCTGAAAAAATAACTTCTCTCTTTTGTGTGGCTCCCGGAAATGCCAGTCCCAGCAAAAAATTAGCTGTCGTATATTTACCAGGAATTGCAATATCAGACTGGTTGACTTCTTCTCTTGAAAGTTGTTTTTTTGCAATAAGCAGTGGACCGCAATTATGACCAAGTGCACTTCCGGCATCCAGCAGTATATATTGATCAAGCAAATGGGCGTAGGCATGATAACTCAACTTGGTAATATCTAGCTCTCCGGCAAATGCTTTTTGGTTCAATGCTTCCACATCGGCCAAGATTACCTCAAATTCAAGGCCCTCCGTATCAATACGACCATTGATCATGGCGTCAAAAATGAAGGTATCATTTGGACAAGGTGAAAAACCAAGAGATAATTTCATATTTTTGCAGGCTTTTTGTATTAATGATCGAAATAATTAAGGAAGTAAACTTCCTTTGGAAATAACTACAAATTATGAACATACAAGTTCTATTCGAAGATAATCATTTGATCGGAGTCAATAAACCGGCAGGTTGGTTGGTACACGGGGATGAGACGGGTGATAAACCATTATCCGATTTTACTAAAGAGTACATCAAAATCCGCTACAAAAAACCGGGTGATGTATTTCTGGGGGTTATCCACCGCCTCGACCGACCGGTTTCAGGGCTTACGATTTTTGCGCGTACTAGCAAAGGGCTGACACGGATGAATGATTTGATGAAAAAAAGAGAAATCAAAAAAACGTACTGGGCCATTGTGGACGAACGTCCCAATCCGCTTAAAGGCAGCCTTACCCACTATTTGATTAAAGATCGAGACCGGAATGTCGTAACGGCTTACGCCAAACCCAAATACAAAGCAGCCAAAAAAGCTGTTTTGGATTATGAATTCATAGGCGAAATCGGCTCCAATCGACTCATTAAGATCGATTTAAAGACAGGACGCCCACACCAAATTCGGGTACAGTTGGCCAAAATTGGTCACCCTATTCGTGGCGATATCAAATACGGATACCGTTCACCCAATGAAGATGCCAATATTCATTTGCATTGCAGATCCATGTCCTTTATTCACCCAGTGAAAAAGGAGGAAGTAACCATCACAGCTGATCCGCCGGAAGGCGATCCCATCTGGAATCTATTTAGCCAGTATTGGTTGTAATATTCACCGGGTCAGGGGTATTTGGCAAAGCCAAATACAAACGCTTACAGGTATCTTGAGTGCCTATGGTTGGGCACTTAATTTTATCTCTACTCTCCTATTTTGAGCACGGCCTTCGGCCGTTGCATTATCCGACACCGGATAGTTCATTCCGTATCCTTGAGCGGTAATCCAGTCTGCCGGACATCCCTGAGCAATCAGAAAAGACTTGACGGCATCTGCTCTGGCCTGCGAAAGTTCCAAATTGTAATCAGCAGCACCGACATTATCCGTAAATCCAGATATATCAACCCGCAAATCCCGTTCTTTCATGATCCGGATTAGCTTTTTCAATTCTGGAAAAGAAGCTGGTTTGATGTCGTGTTTAGCCGTTTCAAAGAAAAGGTTCTTAAGTGGTAAACTAATGCCTCTTTCAATCATTTCACGGATGCTTGGTACGACCAATTGTTCCTCAAGAACAACTTGCCGGCCTTTTTTTGTCAAGTCTATATTGTTACCAACCGGAAAATAGTCTTCATTTTTCACCGTATAGCTGTAGTGCGCTCCAACAGGTAAGGTGATAAAAAAGTCACCATTGGTCGGATCAGGAAAAACTTCCTTGACAATTTCACCTGTTTCCAAGTTTTCGATTACCAAAGGCGCTTCTAATGGCGCTCCATCTAGATTTTT
The DNA here is from genome assembly GCA_022763215.1 of Saprospiraceae bacterium. Taxonomy (GTDB): domain Bacteria; phylum Bacteroidota; class Bacteroidia; order Chitinophagales; family Saprospiraceae; genus JALEHC01. The sequence continues at coordinate 5,013 of JALEHC010000070.1, read as the reverse complement.
CAGACTTCCTTTAATAGTCCCTACTAATTGGGGTTGGGCAAATTCAGGCAATGGAATTCTAAACAAATCGTCACCAAACTGTGGCACCCGAGTAGAAAAATAAGCAAACTGCCCATCTGTACTAATTCGGTACCCCCAGTCTTTTCCGGTTGTATTGACTGTTTTTCCTAGGTTGACAGGTTTTGTCCATTCGGTCCAGCTGTCGCCGATCCGCGTTGTTTTAAAGACATCATGTTCTCCCAGTCCGCCATGTCCGTTAGAACTAAAATACAAAGTCCGCATATCAGGATGTAAAAATGGGGAACGATCCTCTAATGGTGTATTGATAGTTAAGCCCAAATTGACGGGATCGCTCCATGATCCATCTTCTAATTTAGTTACAACGAACAGGTCTGTATTTTCCTCGTCAGCCAAGCCCACCCGATTAGGTCGACGAGCTGCGAATATAATCGTTTGGCCATCAGCGGCAATACATGTACCACCTTGCCATTCTGAAGCCTGTTTTTCATCAAATAAAGGTTTTCCGGCACTCCAACCTTCGCCTGTACGATCGCTATACATGACTCGGCCACTGCGGAAGTACAATAAAGTATTACCGTCAGCTGAAACAGACAAAGGTGCTTCATTACCTTCGATTGTATTTAAACCAGGCACTGGCCGGGCAGCTGACCATTTTCCATCTTTTCTGTGGCTAAAGTAAATATCTTCTCCACCACCTTTCTGGCCTCTACAAAAATAGATGGTCTGCTCATCGGCAGTTAGCACAGGCGCATACTCCATAGCATTTGAATTGATAGCCAGGCCAAGATTTTCAGGTCGCTCAGTCGTTAATTCTGTTTCTAATTGCTTTCGCAAATCATTGATCCATCGATTATTTTCTCCAAAATGTGCTGCATATTCTTCGATTGACCGGAGTGCTCCACTCCAATTTTGAATATCGATATCGCGTTTGATCATAAGTTGTAATGCTTCAAAAGCAAGGTAACGGGGAGCTCCCATTTCAATATAATTGACCAAATCTTCTTTTTTGAGCACTCTTCGTCCTTGAATTTTGGGACCAATATTAGCTATTGCCAAATCACGATTGAAGTGAGGTGACGTTTTAAATTCCGGGTACCGACTGGCAAAGGTGTACAGATGTCTGTTTTTACCATCAAAAGCATAGTACTGGTAAATGGTATTCATGGTCATAGGCAAGTCTTCCTTTTTGGCTTTCGCCAAATACGGCTCAACGATGCCGAGATAAGGCTGTTGACCAACTGCCGCACTCAAGGTAGAGTCTATTCGCGCTGCTATTTCAGGCAACTGATAGACGATTTGCAGCAAGTGCAACAAATCTGAACTCGAATGCGTCTCAAAATACTTTTGATAGCTTAAGTCATATAACTTTGGTAATAATTCAGGATAGTAGCGATTCAGCGGTAGTTCCTCCTTTCTAAGGAATTTCAGCAAGTCTTCATAAGTTGCATTTTGCTGAAAAGCTTGGAATTGCAAATCATATTTATGGCGCAAAGCCATTGCTTTCCATTCATCCTTAGCTCTTGGATAGTTTTCCAGATAGGCATCTATTGCTTCAATTGTGTTTTTTTGTATGGCAAAATGAAGCGCTTCCTCTTTTTGCTCAGATCGAAATCGATTAATTGAGCGCTGGGTAATCCCCTCTTTTTCAAGTTGTTTTTGATCGCGTTTGCCCAGGTAACGAAAATGTCTACTGGCCAGACGAGCATAATGATAAGAAGAATCTGGATTGAAATGAGGGTGATTAGAGTCGCCATACAGCCGAGCTACTTTAAAATAAGTAGTGGCGGAGGCTTCTTCATGAAGCAATTCGTGTGGAGGGCGCAACATTTGTGAACCACCTTTAGCGGTCAGTGCGCTTTGTGCCCATAAAAGGGACAGTTGTGCAGACAGCAGCAGAACTCCCGCTATCTGGATGTAGATAGTAGCTTTCTTCGAAAACGGCATGGTATAATCGGTTTTTAGTGCGTAAACTACCAAGCTGTTTTTAAGAGAATGGTCTCTAACTATCTGACTTTGTGACCTGTAATGTTCTGCGTTTGTTCCCGTTGTAAAATTTAAAATCAGATGTTCGAAACGATCATGCTGTATAGCTACAGTATGCATTCTTTGCATGCGCCATATGACAATCTCAGGCTAACAAAGCTGCTGAGCTTGCATTGGCGAGTGCGTTTAAAGACAATTTGGTTTATTTCTGAAAAGTGTGCATCTAAAAATACGTTTTTGCGGCTTACTATGAAAGTAAAATGAAAAATTTTGTTAACATTTTATTTTCGTCTATCCACTAAACCTTGGGTGCCTCTCCTCTACCCTTCTTTTTATATACATTCTTTCCAAAACATAAAACGCTGTTAAAGAAACCATTAAAAATTCAATTTTTCTTTAAACAAAAGGCGTGCCAAACTTTCAACGAAAATTTAGTTGTGAAAACGAAAAAAAAGTTTGATATTGGTCAAATGAGACAACTAACCGAAAAAGAAGAACAAATCATGCAGGTACTCTGGCGTCTGCATCAAGCATTTGTCAGAGAGATACTCGAAGAACTCCCGCCTCCCCAACCGCCTATAACTACTGTATCTTCGATAGTTCGCAAGCTCGAATCAGAAGGGTTTGTCGGTCATGAAGCTTTTGGCAAGTCATACCGTTATTTTCCAATTTTGGAAAAGGAAACTTATCGCAATTCATCGCTCAAAAAAGTAGTCAAAAAATACTTTGGAAATTCTCCTAAAAAAGTATTGTCTTACTTTCTGGAAGAAGAAACCCTTGCTCCGGAAGAAGTTCAACGCTTACTCGAACAAATTAAAAATGAAAAAGGCTAATCGAATATGACAGCGCTCCAATACCTCCTAGAAGTCAGCATTTGCCTCGTTATTTTCTATGGATTCTATCACTGGGTACTTAAAAAGGAAACCTTTTTTCAGCTCAACCGCTTTTATCTTCTGCTTTGCCCATTGCTATCTTTTATTATTCCTTTATTGGATATTGCACTGGCTCAAACGAATGTCAATGGTTTCACGACAGTGGAAACTACTCCTATGCAGGTCTTTTACCCAATTATCGAAGAGTCCAAAGCTGCTCAGGATTATTTCTGGACTCGGATGTCCTTGCCAACACCGGCCTTTTCGCTCACGATGGCCGATATGCTCTGGTTCGTTTACCTGGCTGGTACCTTTTATATGTTTAGCCGATTACTCATTGGCTTGGTTCGGCTATTTCGGCTTATTCGACATAATAAAAAAGAAAGACAAGGTGATTTTACTTTAGTGGAAACGGGAGAAGAGCTACCGGCAGCCAGCTTTTTCAGCTATATATTTTGGAACTACAATAAACTTCCAGAGGCTAAGAAGATTATTTTGGAGCATGAATTAGTTCACGTCCGACAAAAACACTCTTGGGATGTCATCTTAATGGAATGTTGGGTCATTCTCAAATGGTTTAACCCGATCATTTATTGGTATCGCCATAGCTTGCGCGTAACACACGAATTCATTGCCGATCAGTTTATTGCTCGACAGATGGGCTCATCGTACCAATACGCCAGTTTTCTGGCTACTCAAAATAATCAGAGTACGCCGCCACCTTTGACTAGTCCGTTTGCCTCCATGCTGCGCAATCGCTTAAAGATGCTGGCTAGTCACCCCTCAGGAAGAGGAAGTCTGTTAAAATACCTGGGTGGTGCGATGATCGCTTTTTTCCTTATGCTCTGCTTCTCCTTTAATCTTGCAGAACAACTTCCCGAACAGATTACCGCACCCTTGACTGCCGTAGATCGTTACGTGGAAAAATGGAGCCAACAAAAAATATTCGAAGCACCTGAGCTACCTTCTAAGGTCTTGGCTTCCGCCAAATTAGAACTGCCAGAGCGGTCATTTGCACAATTGCCACCAGAAACCAAAAAGAAAAATCCCGACTCTGACACCCCGCCATATCACTTAAAGTGGAATAATAATATCTATGAAGCTGCCAGCTTTCAAGAAATTTTGAAAGATCCAGATCAGTCTATTCCTGCCATTTCGCTTACGCTAGATGAATGGATTGCCCTCATACCGCAATTACCTGATTTTTATAAAAAGGACAAAAAGCAGGTGATCAATCGCATAGCATTGATACAGCAAGAAAATAGCACAACAGTCGAATTTTGCGAAAGCATAAACTGGCCCAATAAAAACTGCCTGCATAGTGAGAGCCGCACCTACAGCACTGGGCAAGAAATACTGCTAATTTGGAAAACTAGGGCACATGAAAGCTATTTGTGCTATTTCAGTATAGAATCCGAAGCTGAAGAGTTAGTCTTCGATGATTGGCCGAAAGATTTGGTCAGTCGAATTGACATTTATTCGCGTCGGCCTTTGGTAATGCCCAAAATGCCTAAGCCTATTTTCCGCAATAAAGATATTATGAGTGTCCAATGGGGAGACCAGGAAATAATCATCAGCAAACGTGGGGATAACTTTATTACCGTTCCTTTCGAGACTTTTCAGTTTATGCTCACTCAAGACCCCATATTATTGGCTGCGGACAGCCCAGAATCATTTGATTCGTTTCGGGTAGTTGCAGCTACCAAATCAAAGACCAGCGAAAGCTATTCTTATTACAGAGATTTTGATCCGGAACTATACCAGAAGTATAATTCTTCTGAAACGATCTTACATCCTTATATGCAACAGCATTTACTTGAGCAGTACGGGGAAGGTTTTGACAACTTTATTTTTCATTTGCAGAGGAGTATTTATTCGCCGGAAGGCGAGCTCATCACTGCCTATGGCGGCCATTATTTCACTATAGCAGTTGCCAATACACCTGAAGAAGAAAAACAATACGAACGCGTAACCAAAGGGCTTGAAATTGACCCGGGAGTCAACCAGTTTCAATTGATCAATCGGCCAGAAGAACCAACAATTATCAAAATTGACACCACCAATCAGAAATACCGCTGGATGTATGACAGCTACAAAGACAAGCCTGGAATCATTGTGGTGCATATCCCTGATTTTA
>JALEHC010000455.1 GCA_022763215.1 Saprospiraceae bacterium | reverse complement strand
GGATACGACGCATAATTTTTCCGGAGCGTGTCTTTGGAAGACCACTCACTAATTGAATTTTATCTGGCTTTGCGATTGGTCCGATTTCTTTGGTCACTACATCTCTGATTTCCTTAGTCACTGCTGCTGCATCTTCTGGATCACCATTCAAGATGACGTAGGCATAGATACCCTGCCCCTTGATGTCGTGCGGGTATCCCACTACAGCAGACTCTACTACGAGTGGATGTTCATTAATGGCGTTTTCTACTTCTGCTGTACCCATACGGTGACCAGATACATTGATTACATCATCGACACGACCGATAATTCGGTAGCGACCATCTTCATCTCTTCTGGCTCCATCACCCGTAAAGTAGTGGTCTTCAAAAGCCGAGAAATACGTCTGGCGGCAGCGTTCGTGATCGCCATAAGTCGTGCGAAGCATAGATGGCCAAGGATATTTTACGCAAAGTAAACCTTCCACATCATTGCCTTCTACTACATTGCCCTCCGCATCTAGCAAAACCGGCTGGATACCCGGCATAGGGTAAGAAGCATAACAAGGCTTTGTATCTGTAATACCCGGTAGAGGCGTAATCATGATTCCACCTGTTTCGGTTTGCCACCAGGTATCTACAATAGGGGCGTTGCCCTTACCTACCTTTTCATTGTACCATTCCCAGGCTTCTTCGTTGATTGGTTCACCTACACTTCCGAGTACCTTGATAGAGCTCAAATCGTATTTTTCTACCCATTGATCACCTTGTGCCATTAAAGCACGAATAGCAGTTGGGGCAGTATAGAATTGATTTACTTTTAGTTTTTCACAAACTTGCCAAAAGCGGCCAGCGTCTGGATAAGTTGGAACGCCTTCAAACATAACGGTAGTAGCACCTGCTAAAAGTGGACCGTAAACAATGTAAGAGTGTCCAGTGATCCAGCCAATATCTGCTGTACACCAGTAGATATCACCATCCTTATATTGGAAAACATTGCGGAAAGAAAAGCAAGTGTATACCATATAGCCACCGCAGGTATGTACAACACCCTTTGGTTTACCCGTTGAACCAGAAGTGTAAAGAATAAACAACATATCTTCGGAATCCATTTCTTCCGCTTCACACTGTTCACTTTGCGGATTCACTTCTTCATGCCACCATTTGTCTACTTCGCTATTCCAGTTAATCTCATCGCCTGTATTTTTGTGTACCAATACGGTTTCGATGCTTTCACAGCCCATTGCCATGGCATCATCGACTACCTTTTTTACTGGAATATGCTTGGCACCTCTATTGTTATAATCAGAGCAAATGACCATTTTACAACTGGCATCATTGATACGATCAGCTAATGCCTGAGCGGAGAAGCCAGCAAATACGACAGAGTGAACGGCCCCGATACGAGCACAAGCCAATACGCCTATGGCCAATTCAGGTACCATTGGCATGTAAAAACATACCCGATCGCCCTTCTGTATCCCATTTGCTTTAAGCGCATTTGCGGCCTTACACACGGCTGCGTGAAGTTCTTTATAGGTATAATTGATAGGGTCAGCATTCGGATCATTTGGTTCGAACATAATTGCTACCTGATCGCCACGAGTCTCCAAATGTCGGTCTAAACAATTCTCTGTAATATTCAATTTTCCACCCACGAACCATTTTACATCTGGTTCTCTAAAATTCCACTCGAGTGTTGAGTCCCATTTCTTACGCCAAGTAAACGTTTCTGCCTGCGAAGCCCAGAATTCTTCTGGTGCTTCCACACTCTTCTTATAGACCTCATTATACTCTTCGAGCGATTGTATTTGTAGCGTCATAACCAAAGATAATTTAGTGTATTTTAACGTATCTAGATATTTATATTTTTATATTTGTAAATATAAAAAAATTATGTCGAATTATCCAAATTCGACGACTTCATTAATTGTATTGATCAGGTCCTCATTATCGAAGGGCTTTGTGATATAAATTTCACCACCACTGGCATAGCCATTCATGCGATCTGCCTTCGTACCTTTAGCCGTTAGAAAGATGATGGGAACATTGTCGTAATGTGCGCTGGATCGAATGCGTTTGGCGACTTCAAATCCGTCCATACCGGGCATCATTACATCGAGCACAATTAGTTGAGGGTGCACCTCCTCTAGCTGTTCGAGGGCCTGCATGCCATCAGTAGCTTTGAATACGGTATATCCTTGCTGTTTTACAAGAAATTCGAGTGCTACCAGAATGTTGGGCTCATCGTCAACCAACAGAATTTTTTTGTTTGTTTGTGCTGCCATCGCTGGATGAGAAATTTTCCAAATAATCTACTAAAGATTTTCAATGCTCAGAGTTAAAATTACATTTTTTTTGAAAAAAATAGAACAAAATCACGAATCCTAAAAAGATGATTTATATCAATGGCAATTCGATGATGAAAGTTGCTCCTTCATTGGGCGTACTTTCTACCAACAATCGACCTTGATGTCGCTCAATGATCGTTTTGCTAATAAATAAGCCAAGTCCGCTACCTTTTGGTTTTCCTCGTTTTTGGTCATTCACTTGCGTAAACTTGTCAAAAATTAGCTGCTGATTTTTTTTAGATATGCCTTTGCCGTTATCTTTTACAGCGAGCAGCACCTTGTTATTATTTGGCCGGATGCTTACATCAATTTTTCCATCATTCTGTTTACAAAATTTTAGCGCGTTGGATAATAAATTGACGATAACCTGAGTGATACGATCTTCGTCGCCTTTCATCATCAAAGCATGATCCGGTGTTTCGATCTGGGTTTGGATTCCCTTTTCATCTATTAGCGGTTTTACGCCGCGAAATGCTCGTTGGAAAGTTTCTTGTAGGTCGAAAGTATCCCATTTCCAGTCACTATCTTTGGAAGATTGAATTTTTTCTAGGTCGAGCACTTGATTAATTAGTCTGGCAACACGTTCACTTTCATTGACCAAGATTTGTAAAAATTCTTCTTTTTCGGCTTTCGCCAAATCTGGATTATCTGCCATGATTTTGGAAAGTGCCTTGATGGAGGTGATGGGAGTCCTTAATTCATGTGTTACGGTGGTAATGAAATCCGCTTTCAGGCGGTCAAGTTCTTGTAGTTGTTCATTGGCTTGCTTGAGTTTGCGGGTCGTCTTTTGTAGTTCCTTGGACTGTCGTTCGAGTGCTTTACTGTACTGAATAATTTCTTGCGTTTGGTCGAGGATTTTGAACATTTCTTGCAAACTAATGGGTTCTGTACTGGAAATAGACCCAATCACGACTTTTGCGGCAGCGGCACCAATAGCACCGGCCAAGTTAGTTTCTGTGTAGTTGACTAGTTCTGCGTTGGCGGTTTTGAGTTTGTTTAAATCCACTTTTGCCATGTGCTCATAACGCTGAAACAAGTATTCCGCTCTGCCTTTTCCGAGAAACCGGATCAACAAGTTTTGAAGGTCAGCTACTTTGGCTTTTCTTTTTACGACTTCGTAATCAGCAGACCCACTGCGGTATTTGTAGATGTCCACAAAAATATCTGCCTGAGCAATCTCTAGTGTGCTGGGCCGAGTATTCAAGGAGATCAACACATACAAACTTAAGTTGAATAACAAACTCCAAAAGGCGGCATTGGTAATGTGACTAGTACCTTCTAATCCAAACAGAGCATAAGGTTTCAGC
>JALEHC010000454.1 GCA_022763215.1 Saprospiraceae bacterium | reverse complement strand
TCACACCTTACTTCGATGCAAATCCGCTAAACGGAATTACGACCTACGATCTAGTACAATTGCAACAGTACATTATTGGCCCAGGAACACTGGATTCACCCTACAAAATTATTGCGGCAGATATTTCTAACGACCAGTCGATTTCGGCTTTTGATTTAGCACAATTAGAAGGTGTACTGTCTGGTGATTTACCTGATTTCCCAAATAATACTTCTTGGCGTTTTGTAACTGCTGATTATGTATTTCCAGATCCGGAGAATCCATTCACTCCAGCTTTTCCGGAAGTGGTGACGATTAATAACTTATCGGAAAATACTCAGGTTGACTTTATCGGTATCAAAATTGGCGATTTGGATTGCAGTGCTATCATCAATACGACGGATGAACAGGAAATTCTTACAGGGCGTATCTCGATGGATGTCAACAGCAATTGTATATCCGAATTGACTGAACCCGGTCGTGCCGGCTGGATTGTAGAATTGACAAACGGACTGGTCAGTTTGTACGCAAGTACAGACGAAAATGGGGCCTACATGATCGAGGCTTTTCCGGGGAGCTTTGAGGTGATTTTTCATCCACCTTTAGATAATTTTTCTTTCTGCGAGTCTTCTTATCCTGTTGAAATAGCAAGTGGAGAGCTGCTTGAATTGAATATTGCGCCACAAACGATTTACGATTGTCCTCTTCTGGAAGTAGATATTTCTACCTCCAATTTGGCTTCTTGTTCGCAAGGCATTTACCATGTCAATTACCGCAATATTGGTCCGGCTGTGGCCACTAATGCCTATGTTGAGGTGACCTTGGATGAATGGATGAGCCTGGTGAATAGTTCTATTCCAATTTCGGATGTAAATGACAATACTTATTCCTTTTTGCTGAGTGATGTTCCGGCAGGAACAGAAGGGCAATTTACCATTGCGTTTGATCTCGCTTGTGATTTGCCGGAAGGCCTGACACACTGTACAACTGCCGAAATTTTTCCTAATGGAGATTGTTTCCCAGAAGACCCGCTTTGGGATGGTTCGAGTTTGACCGTAAATGCTATTTGTGAAGATGACTCTGTGAAGTTTTTGGTGCATAATATCGGTGATGCTATGCAGCAACCTGTGCAATATATTGTCATCGAAGATGATTTGTTGATGTTGACGGACGAAATTCAGTTAGATGCAGGGGAGAGTACTATTTTGGCGCAAGCCGCAGATGGCTCGACCAAACGCTTGGAAGTCGATCAACGTCCTGGCCATCCTGGCCTGAGTCAACCCAGCTTGAGCATAGAAGCCTGTGGGACGGATGAACTCGGTGATTTTAGCCTCGGGTTTGTAACGCAGTTTTCAGAAGATGATGCAGATCCGTTTATCTCCATCGATTGTCAGGAAAATACGAACGAACTGGTGTTCAATCAAAAGCGAGCTTTCCCGAAAGGGGTAGGGCCTCAAAATTTGATTGAACCCAACACCAGCATAGAATACCACATTAATTTTCAGAATACTTCTGGTGAGACTGCTGAGCAAGTTGTCATCGAAGATGTACTTGATACAGGCCTTGATCCTGCAACTTTCCAGCCGGGAGCGAGTAGCCACGCGTACACTTGGACAATCACAGGCAATGGTCTGCTTACCTTCACTTTTGACAATATCAATCTGCTCGATATCAGTGATGATCCGGTTGCTTCCACTGGTTTTGTCAAGTTTCGGATCGACCAACAAGCTGATAATCCGGAAGGTACACTAATTATTAATCAGGCCACCATTATGATGGCACCTGGAGCGGAGACCGTGACTAATTTTACGATTCATCAGATTGATGATGAGGTGTTGACGCCTGCTTCTGCGAATATTTCACTGGAAGTAGCGACAGTTTTCGAGGATGCGATTGTTGATGCGGAGGTACAAGCAAATGGTACATTCGCAGGGGTGACAGACGAAGCGGGGCAGCTTACGCTAAATGACCAGCCGACAGGGCAACCCTATTATTTTTCGTTGTCGAAAGATGCCGCTTATCACGAAGGCCAAACCACTTTTGATCTTCTGGTAATGGCGCTACATTTATTGGGTGATACCCAAATGGGCAATCCGTATCTGCTATTGGCAGCCGATATGGACAATAGCGGTTCGGTTTCTCTCTTTGACATGATATTGCTGCGTCGATCGCTCCTTGGAGTGGATTTACCGGATGAAAGCGGTTGGTATTTTTATAAGCATATTGCGTTTGACGATATTGAAAATCCATGGGCACAACTGGATGAACTGGATTTATTGATCGAATCTTTACAGGAAGACACCCATCTGGAAGTAGTTGGGATCAAAAAGGGAGACCTGAATGGTACTGCGAATCCAGCCTTAACGAATGATCCGGACGATCGAGGAGCAGATAATCCACTAGAGGTGGAGGTGAAAGTCTATCCGCTTGGCGCAAATGAGTGGCGCATTGATTTTCTGGCTTCCGCCGAACAAGAGGTAAGTGTGTATGATATTGAGTTAGCACCTCTGAAGGCAAGTTTTGCATTACCGTTTGTCGGAATGTCGCTCAAGAAATCAAATGGACATCTTCAAACAATAGGAACCGTACTCGATGGGCCAACCCAGGGTGGGCGTTTGCTTACGCAAATAGAAGTCGAGACCTTGGATTTGACGAAAGTCATAAACCAGATACAACTAGAACCCACGAGCAAAGCGTTAACTCCTGATTTTAAGACGCTTCCAATGGTCCTGAAAAAGGATCAATTATTTACAGATGAATTGCGAATATTCCCGAATCCAAGTGAAAAGGGCTTCGAAATTCATCACTACCTAGCACAATTATCCGATATACGAATAGAGGTGTATGATATAAAGGGTCGTAAAATAAAAACGCTAGCGGAGCAGCCCTCGCAAGAAGCAGGATGGACAAGTTACCGAATTGAAGCGGAGGTGTTGCCCGCAGGAACGTATATCGTACGACTTCAAACCGATCATCAAGTGATGACCAAACGAATTGTCAAGGTGGAACAATGATAATTCGATTTCCAATAGACGATATGGTAGCCCGCCTTGTGCGGGCTATTTTTATATCAGTATAATGAGCGCACCGATACCCGTCAAGATTAGTATGAGCATGCGAAATACTTTTTCATTGATATATTTTACAATGCGAATACCAACGGTAAATCCGAGGACAATAATCGGAATACTCAGGAGGTTGAGCTGAAAACTCTCCCAAGAAATAGTATGCCAGGAAAAGACGTGAAAAGGCACTTTGAACAGATTCACAATACAAAACAGCCAGGCTGCAGTGCCAATAAATGCCGTTTTGTCGAGACGCATAGCTAAGAAAAAAATATTGGCAAAAGCCCCCGCCATATTGCCAACCATAGTCGTAAAACCCACCAACAAGCCCATAAGCGTGCGAAAAGACCAGTGCTTAGGTACTTGTTTGCTCTTGCGGCGGTCCCACCAAAACATGAGTACCACACTACTCAGAATAATCCAGGCCATTGCCTGCCGGAATAAATATTCGGGCAAATCTTTTCCAAACCAGACACCCAGCAAAACGCCCAGTAAAATCCAGGGCAGAATGCGGAGCAAAAGCCCCCAGTTGGCATGTCGGTTGTAATACCAGACTGCGAGCAGATCGCCTGTGATCAGCATGGGCAGTACGATACCGGTGGATTCGCGGCCACCAAAAGCTATAGCCATGAGAGGAATCGCTACAATGGCAATGCCTTTAATACCTGCTTTGGAAATCCCAAAAATAAGGCTACTGAAAAGAAGTACTCCCCATTGGAAAAAGCTGAGTTGGTCGATCATGAGTGATGACGGATTTAACGAAAGTGGAGAATGAAAGCTGCTGATTACGAATTTTTTAGGAGAACTCCTAGAAATTAGAAACGTATTGGATTTTTAAAGAATAAATAGTTATTTTACTTTTATGGTTTTGAAGAACTAGTTACGACAAGTCGAAAAGACATTTATGGGAAAGATAATTTCGTTGTTGAATCATAAAGGAGGGGTTGGAAAAACCACCAGCGCCATTAATATTGGTGCCGGATTGGTTGAGTTGGGCAAAAAAGTGTTGCTAATTGATTTAGACCCACAGGCAAACCTCACCTTATCCCTCGGTATACCGCGTCAACCCAGTACGATATATGAGGCATTAAGAGGAGAATCAGAGCTACTGCCTGTCACGGTTAAAGATGGCTTGGATGTGGTGACTTCTGTACTCGATCTTTCGGGGGCAGAAATGGAGTTGATCAATGAAGCGGGGCGGGAATTTATTCTCAAAGAGCTTTTTGAACCAATTTTGCCACAATACGATTTTATTATTATCGACTGTCCGCCTTCTTTGGGTTTGCTTACGCTAAATGCATTGACCTCAAGCGATTATGTATTAATACCATTGCAAACAGAGTTTTTGGCAATGCAGGGGCTTGCAAAAATCAAGCAGGTAATTTCGAAGGTAAAAATTCGTTTGAATAAAGACCTACAGATTGGCGGTGTTATCGCTACTATGTATGACAACCGAAAAGTACTGAATAGAGATGTGGTAGAAACAATCAAAAAGTACTTCGGGAAGATGGTTTTTGAAACCAAGATACGCGACAACGTTTCTTTAGCAGAAGCACCTGCTCAGCGAAAAGACATATTTGCTTATAGTCCGAATAGCCCAGGGGCTCAGGATTATTTATCGCTTTGCAAAGAAATCATTGAAAGAACAGAGAAGGCTACAACACTACAAGCTTAATTGGTTAGACGGGATATAAGTCCGTCACTTATCAAGGTGAAGTAGATTTAATATTTGAAAATTATAGGGAGTGAGTAAAAAGAAGTTTACAGCTGGCTTGGAAAGTTTGTTTTCGGAGGGTGATGTAGCTAATGAGATGCATCAGGAGGATAGTTCGTTGCTGTTTCCTTCGGAAGATTCAGATGATAAGAAACAAAAGAAACCACGTGAAGCTCCCAAAAGGTCTGGTAAAAATTTTACAGACGATATGCAAGGCTTCCTGGCGGATACTTTCGAAGAATCATTTGAACGCCAGATGGCTCAACGCAAGGAAAAGCCTTCTCCTAATAAGATTATCAAAAAGCGCAGTCGACGTCCTGTCAGCGGCCTTGATTTATTGATTCGTAGCACGGTCGAAGCTTCTTCTGTAGAAGTGGATGCAAAAAAGTCTCGCCGTATTACCTTGGTTTTTGATGTCGATAAGATCGACAAACTTCGCTCGATTGCTAGAGATAAAAAAACTTACCTGAAAGATATCATCGATGAAATTGTAAGTGAGTTTATTGATGAATATGATGGCAAATAAT
>JALEHC010000069.1 GCA_022763215.1 Saprospiraceae bacterium | reverse complement strand
GCTCGCAAACATTAGATACTTCATCTTCATAATTCTGATTTTTTAATTTTGTGGCGGAGGTTTTCCTCCTTTTTTTATACTTACTTTGAAAATTGATATTTCAGTTTGAGTTCAATATTCCGTCCGGCATTATCCGCAAAATAACGCAGTCGGTTCAGATAATCGCGGTACGCAACATTCACTAAATTATTAACACTCAGCACTACTCCTAGTGTCTGTCCACCAACCAACCAATTGGAGCTTACCTCGGCATTGAGTAGTGTATATCCTGCCGGAGGTGGCACAAAATCAAGGCCTTCCGGCACACGGCTTTGACGAGCAATATGGCTTACGCCAAATCCGAAACGTAGGTCTTTCATTTTACGATTTCCCGAAAGGGAATAAAACAACTGTGCACTTACCCTGTCAGCAGGCATCAGAAAGAGCGGTTCGTCTAGTTCAAGGTCACGGGCTCTGACGATAGCAGCTTTTGTCTCCAGATTAAAATTGCCCGGTAATTGAAATTCTGCCAGCACATCCAAGCCGTATAAGCGCGCGTTTGTTTGCGTGTACGCAAATACCGGAAATGCCCCCCGAATCGTCAGGCGGTTTTCTTCCTGCGGTCGCAAATAAATATAGTTGTCGATCAAATGCACGTATGCATCCACTTCGATATTCCAGCGGCCTTCCCGTTGAAATATCAGGGCATTGATCCATTTCAATCCTCGCTCTGTGTCCAGACCAATATTACCTTCTTCAATAGCGGCCGAACCATGGTGCAAACCTTCGCTAAACAGCTCACTTACGTTGGGCGGTCGGAAGGTATACCCCAGATTCGATGAAAACTGTAATTCACTATTCAGTTGGGTGATCAGACCAGCAGCCAAAGTCAATCCTGTAAAATTGTAATTGAACTCCTGTAGATTATTTTGCTGATCAAATTTTTTAACCTGTAAATGCTGTACATCGTAGCGGGCGCCCAATTCGAGCTGAAAAGCTTCGCGCAACCAACGCTCAGTCCAGAAAAGGCTTCCACCATAGTTGTTATACCAAGGTATCAGTGGCCGTATGCCTGTTTCATCATTCCGATTTTGTCGATAAAATCCAGACCAGCCAATTTTTCCGACCCAATCGCCCCAGGGCTGATGCTCCCAAAAAATATTATTTCGAAAAGCCTGTAAATTCAAGTCCACTGCCGGAATATCATTCCGTTCTCCTCTTCGGATATCAAACTCTTGTCGCTGATTGAGTTGATAACTAAGATCACCGACCCAGCGACCATGGTCTGTTTTTAGCTCTTGTTCCCAACGTGCCAAATAATGGCTAACTTTTTGTCGGGGATTATTAATCTCGTATGAAAAATCTTCCGTAAAAAACGGTTCTTCTCGTGCATAAGCGGCTTCCAAGTCCGTCAAGTTACCGATATGTGCTCCACGCAGAATGCCTGTTTCCGAATCATACCGACTTAGGTAAAGCTTACTGCTCCAGTTTTCTTGCTGATAAGTCGCACCAAGTGAAAAATTGAGTTCAGTTGCACCCGTATTTGTCAATTGATAGTCTGGTGCATTCAAGTCTCCACCTTTTTTATAACTTCCCTGGATGCGGTAACTAAAGTTTTCGTTTCGCCTTTCGGCAAATTGTACCGCACTAATCAGTTGTCGGCCATTACTCATACCGATCAGGTGCACATTACCGTTATATCGCTGCCCACTCGGCAAGCTCGTATGATCGAGTAAAACAACGCCACCTAATGCGCCGGTACCATAAGCAATAGCACCTACTCCTTTGATTACTTTTATCTCATTGGCTGCAAAAGGATCAATCTCAGGGGCGTGTTCCAAGCCCCACTCTTGTCCTTCTTGCTGTACACCATGATTCATAATTTGAATACGACTACTGTGCAATCCGTGTATGACAGGCTTGCTGATGTTTGCACCGGTATTGATGGTGCTCAAGCCAGTAAAGGCTTTCAGCGATTCGCCCAGCGTTTTTCCGCGCAAGCGGTCTAGTTCTGCACCGCGTAGGCTGCCTTCTGCCGCAGAGCTTTTAGGTTGTAGTCGGGTAGATTGTACCTGCACTAATTCGAGCAGTTCTGTATGGTGTTCCAACTCAAAGAGCAAACTAGTATCTTTCTGAATATTGATCTGCTGTTCAATCGTTTCACAGCCCAGATGGCTAATTCGAAAAGTATAACTACCTGGGCAAATGTCATTCAGTATAAAGGCGCCGTCTTCTTCAGAAGTAGCTCCTCGTTGAAGCTCTACAATTAAGATAGTTGCAAAAGGGAGTGGTTTTGCTTCATGTTCATCCGCAATTCTTCCCTGCACCTTTATGTTACAACCATTTTGCTGTGCATTTGCCGCAAAGGCAAAAAAGCCCAACAAAGTGATCAGTAAAGCTCTACCCATTACATTTATTTTGCAACCACGTTGCAATTATAGAAAAAGAAATTAAAACCTGCAACAATGTTGCAAAATATTAATGCCAATTCAACGTCATTCTATTTCCTCGATTCTTTGTTTTATGGAAAGTATACTGTCTCTGAATTCTTTCTGAATCAAGAGCATATCAGCAGCACTTACTTCCAATTTGGGACCATGATCGTGGCTGTGATCGTGTCCTTCATGACTGTGGTCGTGTCCATGATCGTGTCCATGATCATGCTCAGTACCAGGTACTTCTACATGGTTTTCTTCCCAATAATTGTAACTACTTTGCAGTTGCTCTACTTTGTTGATAAAAGCCTGCTCATCTGCATTAAGTGCTCGTCCTTGGATAGAAAGTCTATTTTTGGCCTGCACTAGTTCATCCAACTTTGGCTTAATCGTTTTTTCGATTTGAACAGCTTCCAAATGAATTTTGCCTGCTTCTTCGAGCAAAGCGTTGTCGTTTTCGGAAGAAGATGACTGACAGCTCCATACAAGTAAGGACAGGAGCAAAAGCAGGGAAATGGGCTTCATGCTATTGGATATTTGATTTAAAAATTGGTTTTGTCGATCTTATTCCGGTTGACAATCTGCACAAGTTCCTTCCAGTACAAAGTGTTTTTGCTGAACTTGAAAGCCTTCTGGTAATTGCACGGCAGACTTAATACTACCTTCCAGGCAGATTGTTTTTCCACAATCATGGCAGTGAAAATGGGCATGATCATCATGGTGTTCATGTTCCGAGCATTCGTCTTGGCAAAGAGCATATTTGGTAGTCCCGCTACCGTCTATAGCCTGATGCACGATTCCTTTTTGCTCAAAAGTTTTGAGCGTTCGATATAAGGTAATCCGATCTGGATTTTCTAAAGCGTCTTCCAGATCACTATTTGATAGTGCTTTGTGGCCAGCTTGCAAAAATTGCTCAAGCACTTGCCTTCGAACGGCAGTATTTCGGAGTTGATGTCTTTGAAGTATGTCGAGCGCTTTTTCTGTCATCACATCTTTTTTTAAGCTGCTACTGCCAATTGGCAGAAAAATTCAGCAAACGAACTTTACAATCTCTATTTAAGCAGTTAGACGGAATTATTAACAAGTGAAATTTTATAGGGTCAGCACAAAATAATCTCCTAATTATCTTATCATCAATTAGTTCAATCATTTTCTGCTGACAAATTTCACTTATCCATAATTTTAATCCGTCACTCACTAATTAAAAATAAAAAAATTGAAACAATGTTGCATTTATTTATTATTTATGCAACATTGTTGCAAAAATACAAATCGAATGAACTTTTTCAGACTTCACCTAGATTTTCTGGGATTCTCAGCATCTTTTCTTTGTGCTATTCATTGCCTTGCGATGCCTTTCGTACTGACCATTGGCATGTTTAGTGGATTGACCTGGCTGGAAGCCCCCTTATTTGAATGGTCGATGATCATCTTGAGCATAACATTAGCGATTTGGTCGCTGCTTCCCTCCTATTTGCGAAAGCATGGAAAAACCAAGCCTTTACAAATTTTAGGAATTGGAATTGTGTTTCTGGTTGCAAGTCGTTTCCCGGAAGGAGAACTAGAACACTGGCTTACGGCTGCTGGTGGATTTTTACTGGCTTTTGCTCACTGGCACAACTGGAAAGCACTCAAGAGTTGCCTAAATCCGAAGTTTATGGAAGCGAATCAAGCCCATAAAAAGGTGGCTTAAAACTGAGTAGCCTCTTTAAGAACATAGTTAAAATGGTTGATATCGTCCTTGTTCAGTACCAATGTACCTTTCATATTGAGGTACTGATCGAGGCGAAATTTTGGCGTTTTTCCCACAAATTCAACCTCCACTACTGTTTCTGGGCCAGCTGCTCCACAAAAAAAGCAAGATGCATAAGGCGACTTAGACAACACGAATCGCTGGTTGTCTTTACTTAAGGGTATAAAATAACCGGAAATAATCACTTCTTTATTTTCGAATGCCAGTGGTCCCTCCCCAAAAGTCGGAATCAAATAATTAGTGGCATGTTCTTCCATATAAACGGACTTGAAAGTCACATCTGAAAGCAAATCCCAACTCAGTTTGATTGGATCACTTGATTGACTAGCCAAGGTCGACGGCAAATAAAAAAGCCCCAAAAATGTAAGTACAAATAACCAACGCATAATTTATAGTTTCTGTCCAAATAAACGATTTCCTTCAAATATTAGATCGGTTTGGCCTTCATTTTAACCAAAATATAGGATTTGCCCCTACCTTTTTTAGCCGAACATTTGCCTGCCTTTCGCTTTGTAAAAGAAACCCCACTTGATTAACAAAAACCAAAACCAATGAAAAGAGGACTTGCTTTCACGCTGACCATTCTGGGCCTAGTTTTGACAATTATCGCCATATTTGGTCTATTCGGAAAATTAAATATTGGCTCCTATAAATGGATATTGCTCATCTTGGGTCTTATATTTTTCCCATCTGGCATCAGCCTGCTCAAAACAGTCAAACAGCAGTAAAACGAAACAGAGGTAGCAGAAAACTCTACTACCTCTGTCATTAACCAGCTTTACAGGAAGGTCTTTATGGCTTAATGTCCTTACCCTGTTTCTTTGCTTTTTGCATTGGGTTAGGAACTTCCTTCATTTTATGTTGCTTAAACACCTGGAAACGGCTTGGTACTTCCTTCACCGGCCAGTTGTTGTTGCTTTCATCAATATCTCCTGTCTCGCGGAAAGGATCGAGTTTTACAGCAGTTACCTTTTGTTTTTTCACGAATACCTTCTTGAATTCCGTTTCATTTTTACGCCAAATCTCAGCAGGGATGCGTTCTACTTCTGTTGAACCATCTTCAAAAGTCCATTCCAGGATCACTGGCATAACCAATCCACCTTTATTTTTGAAGTACAACTCATAATAGTGGTTGTCGCCATACATTTTCTCCTTTTCCTTCTGAGTAAATGTTTCCTCGTACAATTGTACAGTATATTCCTGAATTGAGTCTTCTGTTTCCCAAGGCTTGTAAGTCGTGTAGAAATCGCGTAATGATTCATCCTGATCAACCGCAAACTTCATGCCTTCTTCGCGGTTGCGTTTCTTTGAAATATCATCATAAGGCTTTGAACGCGTTACCGGATAAGAATAATCGCGCTTTTCAGGATTATTCTCCATATCCACACGATAGTAAGCAATACTATCCAATGCAATATCTACTGGCTCGATACCATAGAACCAACCTCTCCAGAACCAATCCAGGTCAACGCCACTTGCATCTTCCATCGTACGGAAGAAGTCTGCTGGAGTAGGGTGTTTGAATGCCCAACGACGACAATATTCGCGGAAAGCGTAGTCAAACAGTTCGCGGCCCATAATGGTTTCTCGCAAAACATTTAGCGCTACTGCTGGCTTGTGGTAAGCATTATTACCAAATTGTACGATATTTTCACTATTCGTCATGATTGGCTCCAAGCGATCAGGGTGCATACTCATATAATTGGTCACCTTGTATGCCGGGCCACGACGAGAAGGATAATTATTATCAAACTCTTGTTCACTCAAGTACTGTACAAAAGAATTCAGGCCTTCATCCATCCAAGTCCACTGACGTTCATCACTATTAATGATCATCGGGAAATAGTTGTGCCCTACTTCGTGAATAATTACAGAAATGGCACCGCGCTTCGCGCGTTCTGTATAAGTACCATCTTCTTCTGCACGACCATAATTAAAGCAAATCATCGGATATTCCATACCATTAGCAGCTTCTACAGAAATGGCTACCGGATATGGATAAGGAATACTGTACTTAGAATAAGTATACAAAGTATGAGCTACCGCCTTCGTAGAATAGCGATTATAGATCGGATAAGCTTCTTTTCCATAATAACTCATACACATTACGCGCTTACCTGCTTCGGTAATATGTGGCATGGCATCCCAAACAAACTTGCGACTAGCCGTCCATGCAAAATCACGCACATTATCTGCCTTATAAATCCAAGTTTTCATCTTTTTGGAAGGCTTCTTTT
>JALEHC010000453.1 GCA_022763215.1 Saprospiraceae bacterium | reverse complement strand
GTCATCACTCCTGCCACAATTGGCGATATCGAAGTTCCGGGTTCCATCGACCTTGATGTGAGCGGAGGTACCGGGCAGCTGACCTTCGAGTGGACCGATGAAAATGGCATGGTCGTTTCCACCATGGAAGACCTTACAGATTCGGGATCAGGTGATTTCACCCTGACCATTACGGATGAAAACGGTTGTCAGGTTATGCAAACATACACTGTGCCATTGGTTACAGGCACTAATGAGTTGGCGCTATTGCGCAAATGGGAGGTCTATCCAAATCCTGCAAAGGAGGTATTGAATCTACGCATGGAATTGGAAACGGTACAATCTGGTTGGCTGGAACTATACCATATTCAAGGAAAGCAAATTTTGCGTAAGCAGCTCAGTGAGCAGCGCAACTACCAAATTGATTTGAACGTAAGTCCATTCCCGGCGGGCATTTACCTACTCATGGTGAAAATGGATGGACAAATCAAAACAGAAAAAATAATTATTGAATAAGTGACGGATCAAAATTATGGATAAGTGAAATTTGTCCGTGCAGAATAATTGAACTATTTGATGATAAGATATTTTGCACCGACCCTATAAAATTTCACTTGTTCATAATTCCGTCTAACTACTTAACATAAAAAAAAGCAGCACGACCAAAACGCCGTGCTGCTTTCCTTTATGAAAAATAGAGCTAAAAATTAGCGCTTCACTTTAATTGTACAACCAATTGCCTTGGTTTTGGCAGGTGATGGCTCTTTGCCAGCTTCCATAGCCGCAACTGCTTCTTCCACATAATTGGTTTTTACCGCATCCGGATTCTGTGCATTATCGTCGATAGCACCAGTGTAACGAAGCACCATGTCGCTGTCCAATAAATAAACTTCTGGTGTACGAGATGCTCCATACTGAGGGAATACTTCCTGCTTTTCATCGATCAGATAAAGGAAATTGAAGTTTTTATCTTTCGCACGTTCTGCCATTTTTTCCAAGCTGTCATCTGGCTTAATTTCCGTGTCATTTGGCATAATAGCCACTACCGGATAGCCTTTTGGAGCCATTTTATCGTGCAACGCAGCAATACGATCTTCATACATCACTGCATACGGGCAAGTGTTGCAAGTGAAGGTTACGATATAACCTTTTGGCGCTTTGCCATTTGCATCTTTTACATCTTTGAGGGAATAGTACTTCCCATCGATATTTTTAAGTTTGAAATCAGGCGCTTTGTCGCCTACGGTCAAGCCAAAATCTACTGTTGAAGTAGCTGCCATGAAAATACCAGCAGCAGCAAATAACAGAATACCCAAACCTAGAATCTTTTTCATATTGAGGTGATTTTAGAGATGTTATTCATCTCTGGATGAAAGAAATGTATTGTTATAAAAATGCTTTTAGAAGATTTTCCAATTCTTCGTAGTTCGCAAACTCTTCTCCGTGAAATTTGCGTTGGTCGCCTCGATACACGATCGTTATCGGAATGGCACCACTCCATTGAGGATCCACTTTGTCAATCCAGGCATTATAATCGCCATCTGTCAGTGCAATTACCTGTGATTGTAGCTGATGCTTTTCCACAAACGGAATCAATTTTCGTTCGAGTTGACGTTTGAAGTCGAGACTGACCAGTATTACCTTTACTTTTTCGCCTTTATATTGCTGGTGCAAATCTTCGAAATAAGGCAGTTCTTTTACGCAAGGTCCACACCAAGTAGCCCAAAAATTGATCACATAAGTGGTATCATTTTTCTGGTCAAAAATGTAAGCAATCTCGTCGTAGGTTTCATAAATGGGGAAGTCTGCTTTTACCTGTTTATCCTGTGCCTGAAGATGGAAACTTACAGTAAACAGAAAAAGTACAAGCAGTTTGAAAGACAGTAATTTATTCATAGATGATGTCATTTTTTTGGCTTCCTGAATTTCCCGGATTTTTGATGAATTTCCCAGCCAAAAGCTGTTAATCTTTTCTTAAACAAAAAAGAGGCAGTCTGTATAAAACCACCTCTTTCTTATTTCGTTTAAATGTATTGCCTAATTATTCCAGTACGACGATCTTTTCGTGTTGTACGCCATTTTCATGGAAAATACTGAGCAGATAGGTACCAGCCGGCCATTGTTGTACATCAATCTGAGCTTCATGGTTTCCACTCTCAATATTCAACATCAGTTTTCCACTCAAATCATAAACGACCAGTTGCTGCAGTGCCGTTGCTCCTGAGCGTACGTACACCAGGTTGCGACTTGGATTGGGGTACACCCGAATATTACTTCCATTAGATGCAGGAGCATTGAAAAACTGCTGCGGTGTGTTGCCAGAAGCAAAGTCATCCAGTGGTATTTGGCCATCAATTTCACAATCAGTGGGGTTAGTGACCACTACATTAAATTCTCCATCACAGCCAAATATATCCTGTGTTAAAAGTGTGAAAACGGTTGGTGTAGTAATAGAAGCTAAAGTAGCAGAGGAGTCATTCGTCTGCACATTTTCGGTTGGAAACCAAATGTAACTGATCGCATTTTCGATATCTGCTTGAAGTTCAAAAACTTCATTCGGACAAGCCTCCAAGTCAGCAGTCAGGAAGTTGATCGCTTGTTCCGGGATAGCATTTAGCGTAAGCGTATCCGTGAACGTACAGCCATTGCCCAAATCTACTTCAATGATGTAATCGCCTGCATAAATAGGGTCAAAATCTGGCCAGATCAGACAATCATCTACAGAAAAATAATTACTGGGGCCCGTCCAAGTATAGTTTCCGCCTTCCGGCAAACAAATTTCGACGTATTCACCAGCGCAAACAGGTGCCGGTGCAGAAGGCAGCTGACTTTCTGGAAATTCATCAACATAGATCGTTAGCTGCGCTATTTCTGTACAGCCAGCTTCGTTATAGGCCGTTAGCGTATAGGTAGTAGTCTGCACAGGCGTAGCAAGCGGGTCGGGGCAATCCGTACAACTCAAGCCTGTTTCCGGTGTCCAGGCAATAGAATCCACTGTGTTGTACGTGGCTTGCAAAGCTACGCTTTGACCACTACAGATCAGCGTATCGGGCGTTACCGCCAAATCGATGGCTTCCTGAAAAACAATAGCCTGCGGCGCACTGACGGATAAGCAGGGATCATTCAGGTTTAATTCTTGGAAAGCAGCTTCTTCTCCGGCTACAGCCGAAATATAGTACACTTCATCCGTCGACCATGCCAGGTCGTATTCAAAAACAGGCTCTTCGCTAATCGCTAAAATTTCACCAAGCACATTGCCATTATTGGTATGCAATACAAATCGAAGCAAATCGTCCTCTACCAAGAAATCATCGCCATTGTGTTGCACACTTACAAATGGAAACCCACATTGATTGGCGACTGCAAAATCAAGTGTACCAGCATACGTCAGACAATTACAGTCTTTGATGGTTGAGAAAACAAAAGGAGTATCACAACCCGGTCCGTTTGGAACCTCTACAACCAATTGCTCACCACTTGCTACGACATCGCTTTCATAGTTGATGGTGCCATTTGTTGTTTGAATATCCAAGCTAAGCGAATAGGTATTGCCATCATCCGAACAATTCAGGTTTAGATTCTCGAAAGTGTATCCTTCCGTGACTTCAATATCTGTGCTTTGGATGTAAGTACAATTATCTTCGGTATATGTCAATATGATTTCATGTGTATCTACACCTGCTTGCTGTGGATCAAAGAGTCCATCCGTAGCTGAAATAATACCTGGTCCGCTCCAATTGATGTTTCCGGTGCCGTTACTCCCCACAATATCGTACATCAATTCGAAAGGGGCAGGATTTTCATCCAGACAAATGATTCCGGAGGGATTAATGAGTGTAAGCATAATATCTGGACATGGTAAAGTCATACAACTCATAATAACCGAAGTATCACCGCAGGCAGTATTACTGTAGCTTATAAATTCTACATCTACTGCTGTTTCTGGATTAAGATTATCGATAAATAGGGTACTATCTCCCAAAATTCCGGTCGGGCCGGAAAGGTAATTTACACTTACAGAATCTACACCTACTGGAATTTCCCAGAAAAACTCAATCGAAGAAGTTGTACTCACACAATTGACATTTAATGGCTCTGTTGGCTCAAAAATTTCGATACTTTGGGTGTTCGTAATACCAGCACAGCCATTGCCTTCTACTGTAAGAATCACAGTTTGCGTCCCCGCTTCCGACCAAATCACCTCGTAAGGACCAGCGCCACTTCCAGAAATGACCGTACCGCCATCAAAAATCCAGCCATAAGTAGCTCCGGGATCTGCATTACCGGTATAGGTAATCAAGACGATATCATCTACGCAAGCTTCTGAAGCAGCTATCTCGAAGTCAGAATTCCAGTTTTCATAAATATTTACCACTACGTTTTCTTCGTAAATACATGGTCCTTCAGAATACGTTACCGTCAATGGAATCGCCCCTGAACCACACACTTGAGGATCAATCAGGAAGGAAACTGGATCGATACAAGGTCCTGACCAACTGATAGTACCACCTCCCATTCCACCACTAATATTAACAGGTATCATAAATGGGGAATCATCCAAACAAACTTCAACTAACGATTCAACATCAATAACGACATCATCTGGGCAGGCATTTGTAGTACAACACAAAGTAGCCATTACCTCATCACAACTATTCCCTGGATCAGCGATTAGCTCAATACAAACTTCCTCTTCCGGTGTCAAATCGTTGAAAGTTATGAGATTGCCATTGGTGCTGCCTGTTTGACCGGATAAAACATTCACCGTGTAATTTTCTACTGCCGGATCAACTGGCCAATTGAAGCTTAGAGCCGAGGTGGTTGCAGTACAATTTAACTGAGGTATAGCCAGAGGAGCATCCACCAAAATATTAATGGAAGCCGTACCAATACAACCTCCTTCCTCATAGGTAAAGACGACAGGATGTACCCCTGCACCAACAGCAAGAGGATCAAAAATACCTGCTGCTGCATCAACGATACCAGACCCAGACCAAGTAGCCGTACCTGCCCCACTTACTCCCATAACTGTTGCTTCGAGTGCAAAAGGGCTTGCCCCTTCCAGGCAAATGGCAGCAACCGGGTCAATAGCCACTTCAATTTCTGGGCAATCTTCTGTAATACAGCTTAAAGTATTTGAAGACACACAACCAGCTGGGCTTGTAACAACCAGTTCGATCGTAACTTCTTCGCCAAAGACAAGTCCGTCTACAACAAAGTTGCCATTGTTAAGCTGGCCACTTTGTCCAGTCAATACATTGACATCATAAAAATTGTTAGGGTCTGTTGCCCAGTTGAAGTTGATCGTAGTTAGAGAGGCATTACAAAAAATATCTGGTACGGTCGGTTCCAGGTTAAAAATAGGCTCGATGCACGCTTCTGCGGTACAGCCTGATGCATTGACCACGGTAACGCAGTATAAACCGGGTTGGTTAACCATAATTTCCGGGCCTATCTGGCCTGTATTCCAGTTATATGTCTCATAATTTTGCGAAAGCGAAAGCATAATAAAGTCTCCCTCGCAAGCAGATGTCTGATTTATTTGGATAGGAGTTGGAATAGAATCCAGTAATACCTCAACGAAATCAACATCAACACAACCAAAAGAATCCTGAATAGCTACAGAATATAAGTTAAGCCCCACATCCGGAGCAGTGACCAGCACGGGGGCATTGTTGTCGATATCAACATCATTCTTTTCCCAATAATAATCTATTGGTGGAAAACCATTTGTAACATTTGCCGAAAGGCTGATAGAATCGCCACTGCAAACCAATTGATCAGGGCCTAAGTCTACCTCCAACGAAGGAACTTCGATCACAACTACCTCGTCTTCAAATACACATCCACGCGTAATGGTTACGCTATAAGTAACCGTATCCTCTACTTCTATGGCTAAGAACGGCGTATCATCGCCGGTATTCCAAAGGTAGTTATCCCCCAAAAAGGTATTTTGGCCTACGATAATACCAGCACCTCCACAAAGCCTAAGTGTATCGGCTTCAATAAAATTAGGATAAAAAGGTTCTACCAAGACGGTATCGTTTCCAGTATAACATCCATTTGGCGAAAGCCAAGAAACAAAAACGGTATCTTGGTCAAGTGAATCAGGGATGGTGTGGATGTAAGAACCACTGGAAACAGCATTACCATTAAATGTATAGTCGTAATTGTTGGGATCACCAAAAACGGCAATGCTATTGGTAGGGCATCGCTCTTGATAACCGAAGAGGGTATCGTACGGACGTTGGCTAAAAGTCACATCTATCGGTAACTCAGGGTAAAAAATCCTATCTTTTGTAGTGGAGCATCCGCTGTTGTCTACGGCAGTAACCTCTAGTTG
>JALEHC010000452.1 GCA_022763215.1 Saprospiraceae bacterium | reverse complement strand
TAATACTAAAAAGATTGTCGAAGGCCAATGCTTCCACCTACAAAGTGGTAGCGTTCTGTCCACTTGTTTTGGGCGACGCTATTGAGCATCGTTCCGGCACTCAAACCTGCTGTCAGATCAATGCCGCCCGGTACTGCATAAGCTACTTCCCAAGAAGCAAGTGCTTCCCAAACCCCGCTGCTGCGAAAATCATTTGCCGCAAAGGCGGAATAAGTCCCTATAGCCAAATCTTTAGCATACGAACGTCCTCTCTTCTGATTAAAAAATCCATAGGATGCTCCTAATGTCCAGCGGGTACGTAGCCTAGCATTTAGCGAAAGCTCATAACCGACCGAAAAGTCCAGCGAATGGGTCTGCGTACGTTGATAATTTGTAATTCCTGCTCGATTAAATTCCGTGAGTTCCAAAGGACCGTAAATCTCCTCAGTGCTGCCATCAGCAAAATTTACGACTTCTAATAACTGATCTTCGATGAACACTATATTTTCAAAAGCGATCTGCTCCTCTAAGCGATCTACCCGATTATTGAAGCGATATCCTAAACGAACAAAAAATTGCTTCCCCAAAGCCTTCTCTACATACATTTGAAATTGCTGCTGATCCAATATTTCTTCCCCATCAGCCCTTTTATTCAACCAATCTTGAATATCGGGATCATTAGCTGATAATGTTCTAAAGCTCTTAGCATAACTTAAACCAAAACCAATACTCCAGCCAGAGCTGGTCGTCGGAATTATTTCCATTGCAGGATCTGCTGACCGAATAGTCGATATAGGATGTTGAACTTGTAGAATATTCGACAGTGGTAAAGGTGGCAAATTGCGTAAGGATGCCCGGGTAGGCAACTGCATCTTCATCCGATTTCCTATCCTATCGAATCCAATTTGGTTTTGCGCCAAGCTATTTATAGCACTTGGTTTTGAGGTTGAATTGGCCGTAATATTCGGGATTACACGAGTATTGGTATTCAAGTTTTCCTTCATTTCGGTGGCAACCGGCGCGACAGCAGAGTTCGTCCAGTTGGCTTGTGTACTCAGGTCAGCTCCTGGTATACGAAAAGCATCGATGGTAGGCTGTGGCCAAAAGGTCAAGGCTGCGACTACCAACAACACTAGCCCGGCACCCCACCACCAAAAGAAAGCAAGGCGTTGCTTTGGCTTTCGCTTGGCTTCCAGTGCTGACCATGCTGCATCCAGGTCCATGGGTGACTCGGCACCATCAAACACCTCTTTCCACGATTTATATGTATGATCTTCTTGCATGACTTTCAGCTTAAATCGAAACTTCCCATATTAGGAAGCTAAAAATGTTTTTGTTTGTTGTTTATTTTTTTTTAGCACCGGCTTTAAAATTTCTTGTAACTGCCGTTTTGCGCGCGATAATTGCGAACGCGATGCAGACTCACTGATGTTCAAGTGTGCTGCAATCTCTTTATGCGACCAATCTTCAATTTCGTAGAGGTTGAAGATGATCCGATACCCATCTGGCAATTGGCGAAGTGCTTCGAGTATTTGCTCACGCGGCAACTGAAACAAAGCAGGTTCTTCTTCCACACTTTCCGGTACTTGTTCGACATACACCAGTCGAAGCTTTGATTGCTTTCGCAAAATCTGAAGGACTTTGTTTGTACATACTTTGTATAGCCAAGCTTCGAATGCTCCTTTCTCCGCATTAAACTGCCTGATTTTGTCAAATACCAAAATAAAGCACTCCTGCATCATATCCTGAGCATCGGATTCTTGCCGGGCATAACGCCTACAGAGCAGGAGCACCCGGGGAGCAAAGTGAAGGAATAATGCCTTCTCTGCTTCCCGATCGCGGGCTTTACATTTTGATATGATTTCGGATAGATTCAAAATATACTTCTTATGATGGTTTGAGCAGTGGCACATTTAGCTTCAGCCACTGCTCCTTGGTTATTGTCATTCAATTACTGAATAGTCGCGTTAATTTCGATAGAACCATTCTGGAAAGATTCTCCGCTTACGTTTTCCGTAATCGAATCGAGTGTCAGTATCGCTTGAAAAATCTCACCCTGTGAATAAGCCAGGTTGATGATTTCGATATTCCCTTGTGTATAATTGAAAGAAAATTCTTTATCCGGATCACCCAAACTACTGCCGTAGGCATTGACGGTAAAAGCACCGGTATCCGTAAAGTGTACGATCTGAATTTGGTAGTATACGGTGCCATCACCGGTATCATCCTGAGCAAACATGGAGAAAATTTCTAGGTTAGGTTCGTATACAATTTCTCCAAGGCTCAGATTATCAACGACGTGTACATTCGGGCCATAATTGAATACTAGACTCTCCACAATTGGTTCTCCACATACATTGATCGTACCGAGGTCAACATTTGCGGAAGCATCAAAATAAGTGGATTCAGAACGCAAATTAGCGTCTAGGTCTACGCCAAAAAACTCCAGCTCAGTTAGTCCACAGTTGAGCAGAGTTCCCTCAAATGTGCCATCAGAAAGCGTCAAAAAACTGCTGCTCACGATGCCATCGCCCCGAATAACGCCATAGCCACTGCTCACGGGCTCGCCATCACAATCGAGCAAAGTTCCGGATACATTTACAAAGCTCATTGGATCGAGACTTACCTGAAAGACTCCCAAATCCTGGTCTGTATTAAATGGCCCAATTTGTTCGGTCAATACCACATTGCCACACTGATCAATAATTTCTAGTCGCAATAGTTCATTATTAGGCACTGCCCCAGCAAATTCGCCTTTGTTCGTCAGGTTATTGGTTCGGCTGTCATTGGTACTAATTACGGTGATTCTTACTCTCAGATCGGGAAGGTTGGGTGTATTTGTTTCTACAGTACCCTCGATATTCACAAAGTCCTGCGGAATATCGCAATTCCAAAAGGTAAAATGCTGAACTTCGCCCACATAGGCACTGCCTTCTTTGACGGCCATACCTTCTTCTACCCAAAGGGTTTTCTCTGTGTCAAAAAACCACAACGGAATTTCAGCAGGAGCGGCACTTTGCAGTTCGGATGGTATTGGGAACGATAATTCGGCTGGTTGGCTAAGCTGTAATTTTTCGCCATTACTTGCGTAAATTTCAGCTTTAATCATTCCAAAGCTGCGCAACAATTGTCTTTGACCGGAAGCATCTTCTGCCATCAGATCAGCAGGCATAAAAGCATCTAACTCTGGATCGGTAGGATCGAGATAAGAAGCAAATACCAATACTTGCCCATCATAGGCTGTTCCGTCTTCATTTTGGAAACTACCGGGCTGGAAGGTAATCGTACCACCGCCATCGACCTGGACAACACCCCCATTATTGGCAAGTAAGTTATTCCCACCTACTCTGGCAATCATTTGAATGTCAAGTTTGTGGATATCGTTCAGCACTGGTTGGAATGCTTCATAAGCATCAAAGTAACCAAAGGCAGTTACTTTCAGCACAGCACGCTGTGCTTCAGCCAATGCATTGATGCGGAAAGCACCATTTTCATCAGTTTGAGTGGTCGAAAATCCTAGTTGTACGGTAGCATTTTCAATAGGTTGGCCTTGTCGATCAGTAATGATACCGAAGGCTTCTGTTTCAATCGTTTGTTTTACAGAAGGCGTTTCGATATCTATTTCAGAGAAAGCACTGTCTTTCCGACAAGAGGCAAAGACCATCAAAATGGACAAGCCGAAAAGAACAAAATAATTAGAGAGAATGCGATTTTTCATTTTAAAAATTGGTTTCAATAATGATGCAATGGTGGCGCCTTTCACCCATTACTATGCAGCCTTTCGGCAAACGCTGCACAGGAAACCAATTTTTTTATTTTTTTTCTTACATTTTTTGGAAATAGAGCTTTCCATTTGGATTGCGCTTACTGAGAATCAGCTCCTCATCCTTTATTTCAAACTGCACCGTTCCGCGCAGAATACCAATCACAATGTCTTCTTGACGGACAACTTCCGAGGTACGGCATGCCATTTTGGTGGTTCCTAGATTAGAAATTTCAAGTTGATCCACTTTTATAAGGTAAGGGCTAAAAAAGTTGTTACAGCCGGTATTGCCATTTAGTTGGTCTTCGTCAAACCGTATCCCAGGTTTTGCCCCTCGGTTGGCGACAGCTGTCGCTCGCTTGCCTTCTACTTCTGTAGCAACCAGTTTCCAGTTGGTCCCTGCCAGTTTTACTGCTTCAGTAGTTTCTGACGAATTGGATAATCGCTCACAAGTAGCCTGAATAAACAACAGGCTTACAAAAAAAATTAAAGCTACATGACGCATATTGGGTGGTTTGATGTGGCGGCCAGGCAAAGATGCGATGGCCTTTATTGTTTTTTTAGTACCGCTACCCTCAATATACTGAAAGTATCTCCTTATAACGCCCTGATTCAGCAAATTCTTTGATGGTTTTATTGCGGCGTAGCAACAGGTCACGCATATACTTTTCCAGAAATAACCAATTGGCCAATTTCCCTAAAACTCCGAGTGGGGCTTCAAAATCAAACACGTCTTTCATGAGCGTACCGCTTGCTGTTTCTTCGAAAAAATGTTGGTGTTTGAAGCCTTTAAAAGCGCCCTTTAGCATTTGATTTTCAAACTGATCATAGGGTTGCATAAGGGTCATCTTTGAGGTCAATTGCTGATAAATTCCCAGGTGCTTGGCTCGCCAGGTTACGGTATCATTTTCTTGAAACAAGCCACTTTTACGGCCTGCAACGACTGTTTCATTGGTATGTGCATTGGATATTTTGTGTAGTTCTACACTTCTGGAAAGGTCAAAAACGATTTTTTTAGGGGCATTTATATGGGTTTCTAATCGGATGATGGGCATAAGTTTGACTTTAAAATACTTGTAAATAGTATACTAGTCTTTAACAATGCTTTGGAGAAATGTTCATTTTTTTGGGGCGCAGAGGGCATAGAGGCTTTCGCAGAGGGCGCAGAGCTTCAAATTCCCTCCATGATCTCTGCGCTTGACTCTACGATCTCCGCGTCCATCCAACTTTTGGGACGCAGAGGGCATAGAGATTTTCGCAGAGGGCGCAGAGCTTCAAATCCCCTCCATGATCTCCGCGCTTGGCTCCACGGTCTCCGCGTCCATCCAACTTTTGGGACGCAGAGGGCATAGAGGCTTTCGCAGAGGACGCAGAGCTTCAAATCCCCTCCATGATCTCCGCGCTTGACTCCACGATCTCCGCGTCCATCCAAACCTAAGTATTCGTCTGCACCTCGTCCCATGCTTGACTTTGGTAGTTTGTCAACCAAT
>JALEHC010000068.1 GCA_022763215.1 Saprospiraceae bacterium | reverse complement strand
CCCCCGCCCAAATGTATAATCTCCTTCCGCCAGGCGCGGTCTTCTTCGGCGGTTGATTTTTGTAGGTTTTCGTAGCCTTTGACTTTATCTAGGTAGATGCGGATGTCCTGAGCATCACTGACTGCCAGGCGGCCAAGTGCATAAATGGGGGCACTATTTTCGTGCGTGGCTAATAGTAAGTTATCTCCGCCGGGACGACCGAAGGTCGGCACAGCAAAGTTTTGGGCGGCTTCGCTACTGAGTTGACTGTTGGTGCGGATGGCATTATAGGTACGGCCTTTTCCGATGATGAAAAAATAACGGGGCGGGACTTCCCACTTTTGTTGCATGAAATGCGCAAAATTGCGAATCGCTTGCGGATGACGGGCCACGCCATAACCAAATTGGTCATAAAGTTGCTCGACATCTACCACCAAGGGCTCAAAATTACCACCTTCTACCGAAGCGCGATAGTTGGCATATGCTTGTACCCAGTTGTCGCCATTACCATCGTCAAATAGCTTGGAATGGGAGAGAATGATGTAGTCAGACGAAAGTGCCTCATAATCGATGAAATCGACTGCTTCCAGCTTATTTATCGATTGTATATTATTGGCGCTTACCAAAATCAATGCTCGTATTTCGGCGGAAGCCGGCAACCGAAAACGTACTAAACCGCCTTGCAAATCAGCTGTTAGTCTAATCTGATTGGTTATATCATACAAAATAGGGGCGCCTCCTCCGGTATCAAAATTTTCAATCTCGAGGTATCGATCACTATTTCCACCTGCGACTTCAAATTGAAAATAATCGGCATTATTGAAGTCATAACGCCTCGGATAACGAATTTTGGCGAAAGCCACGGCATACCGGTCGTTGCTGCTAGTCCCGCCTTGTACTTGCACTTGTTCTTGGTCTTGCAGGCTGCTTGTAGCCACATCCCACTGATATTCTTTGAGTTGTGTTCCACTCCACGTCTCTTCTTGCACTACTTGCCCGTTTCTGCTGAGTTTTAACTCGTGATTGACGCCATGACTCGATACCAGCCTTACGGCAAATGTACTGTTGGGGCCACTTTCGTAAATAGCCTGCAAATTGATATTGGTCGTGGTATTGTTGTTGTAGCTCCTGGCAAATCCTTCTCCAGTGTCATAAATGGATTCGGATACTCCATCAAGGGTGGTTTTCTTGATCGAATGGGTGTGATATTCTACAATGGCTTCGTGCCAAAACCATTCTTCTTTTGGTGGTGCATTGTTGAGATCATTGGCCGTGTTTTCAAAACTTTGGCCCTCGGCTTCATTATTCCAGGTCAGATAGTAAGCCGCTGTATCGGTGTACATGCTGTAGTATGGATTCAGCAAATCCTGATCGGGATTCTGGAAGAGATGCGTGTCGAATGCAGCACGGTTTTGCTTGGCGCAAAATTCGAAATAATCGCCAGCTTGCAAACTGCCGGAATTGCTCCGAAACATTGGTACTTCTTGCCCATCTCGAAACAGTTGTAACTGATTGCCATTGAGTTGTGAAACTGGAAGACCAGCCTCCAGCATAGCTGCATAGCTAAGCTGAAAGACGCCATCCTCTGCAATCTCTATTTTATAATAAGATTGGTCACTTTTAATCCATTCGTTCCCGTAAAGGGTATCAACACCATTCCACATCTGAGCAAATAGGGGGGACGCACTCAGCAAAAAGAGGATAAACAGGCCGTTGCTTCTCATGCTTGATCTCGTTTTGAGTTTACTTGCCAAATATCGTTATTCTGAAAGTAAATTGACAGTCTCTTTCCTAATTTTATGTGTTTCTGTCGCTTGGTTATTTTTTTTATTCCCAAAAGCGAGCTGGCGAGCCCCCACTCACACCTACGGTGCCGGATTCGGAATCAACTCATGCACTTCTTCAATCTCTTTCAAGACTTCCTCCGAAAGTGTCACTTCTATACTCGCAATGTTTTCTTTTAACTGAGCCATAGTTGTTGCCCCGATGATATTGGCCGTTACAAATGGACGGCTATTTACAAATGCCAATGACATTTGCGCAAGCGTCATGCCGTGTTTTTCCGCAATCTCCAGGTATTTGGCTGTAGCCAAATGCGAGTTTTCGCTGTTGTAACGCGACATCTGCTTAAATTGATTGAGGCGTGCACCTGCTTCGTCCTGCTTTTTGTGGTATTTGCCGGAGAGCAAACCAAAAGCCATTGGTGAATAAGCCAATAAACCTGCGTTTTCGCGTATAGAAATCTCTGCCATCCCTACTTCGTACGTTCGGTTGAGGAGGCTGTACGGATTCTGAACACTCATAACCCGAGGTAGCTTATGCTTGTCTGCTAAATGCAAATAGTGGGTGAATCCCCACGGTGTTTCGTTGGAGATACCAAAGTTTCTGATTTTTCCAGCCTTTTTCAGGTCTTCCATTACTTGCAATACTTCCAGGCAGTTGTCTTCCCACTCGTCAGTAGCATCGTACACAAAACCTCTTTTACCAAAGAAATTGGTCTTTCGCTCTGGCCAATGTAACTGATACAAATCAACATAATCAGTTTGCAAACGCTTCAAACTACCCTCAATCGCAGTCTCAATTTGCTCGCGATTGAAGCGGAGTGGGTTGCGGATATATTTGAGTCCGTTGGAAGGGCCGGTTACTTTGGTTGCCAAGATAATATCTTTGCGTTTGCCAGATTTTTTGAACCAGGTACCAATGATGCGTTCAGTTGCGCCTTGGGTCTCTTTTCGGCCAGGTACGGCGTACATTTCGGCAGTATCTATGAAGTTAATGCCTTGATCCAGTGCATATTCGATCTGTTCATGGCCTTCGGCTTCGGTATTTTGTTCGCCCCAGGTCATACTTCCTAAACAGATGACACTTACTTTTAAATCGGTATTTCCTAAATTTCTGTACTCCATAATTCGTATATAGATTAGCTAATGCGTTTTGAAAACGGATCGAAAATAGAGAATCTGAGCAGAAATTAGGGGGATTCCACTGATTTTTATCAAATTCTGATACTATTTGATGGTGGAAACGTTCTTATGAAAAGTATTTGTTAAATGCATATTAATTAATTTGTGATTTTTACGCATTATCAATACTTTCGATTTTGCGACTTTAGAAAGTTCAGTAATATTTTTAGTCAACTTGATGAACGGCAACGACTAAGCCCCGTTTTAATAAACGGATAATTCAACCTATGGAGGAGAGCAAACACTTGATTGATAATAGCGGTATTTTTCTTGGCTTGTCGACTATTCCGCTTCCGCTAAAACAGGGGAAAGCTTTTTTTAGGAGAGAAATTCAGGAAGGCATCTTTAAGCAATATAAAGAGCGGATTCGCCAATTTTCATTCAACCGAACGAAAGACGATGCGGCTTATCTGAATGATTTTGACCGCTATTTTTACGAGGTTCGGGCTTATTACCTTTTCGGTAAATTTGACTTGGCTGTACTCTCCGTAGTCGATGACTTCCGCCTCGGTAGCAAAACCTTCCATCCTTATAGCCACCTGACCGAAGAGGCCCTCGCTGCTGTAGATGGTCGCCTGCTCCAACCAGAAAATTTCACTTTCCAAACCTTGACGGGCTATTCGCCACAAATGATTACGGAGTATCCGTCACTGCTGGAACATGCACGGGCTACTTTTTTGGCAGATGTCGACCAGCCCAAGGAGCAACGGTTTCCGCTCTTCGCTAGTTGTTCGCTCAAACTCAATAGTGCTTTTACGATTGGTGGAGGCAATAACTTCAGCCAATTGGCTGCTTCTATGATTTATTCTCGACTGGAAGCTAGCCTAGATTATAAGGAACATTTTGATTTTATCATTTTGCAAACGTTCTCTTGGAACGAATTTACTGTATTGTTTTTTGCAGATAGCTACGAAACGATTACCAAACACATTCTTCAAATTCGAGAGCTGAGTGTAAAGGAGCTGTCGATGTTTGATTATGGTAAGAATGCCCTGCTTGATTTCGTGCAACGCGAAGCACTGATGGCTAAATTTTTGGCGGAACAGCCAAATCCACTCAAACAAATGGAAAATGCACACATTTTCGTGTATTCTCAAACGGTCTTCGGCTTTGATATTGCTCTTTTTGATGCAACAGATGGAGAAGTAACTACCGACAAGAATCAATTCAAACCAATTTTGGATGATTCGCTACAACTCAATATGCAGTTGTTTGTCAAACCCGGACACCTCAAAACCGTTGCTCAATATTTTGACCAAAAAGAAAGAAAATGGCGATTGCATATCGGAAGTGGTGACTTTATTTATCCAGTTCCTAATGGTAACCTCCAACAGTCTTACCACGAATTGCTCAATAATACCGACCTCGGAGAACTAGACAAGCATATCCGCGGGATACAAACGCATCCGGAATTGAAACTGGATACTTCCGAAATCGCAGGTGAAGTGGTCGAAAATCACTATTTCTACACCAGTGAGCTATATCAATTGGCTTTTGGGGTAGATACGCTTAGAGAACTGCGTGGACATTTGGTTCGATGCAAAGTTTCGAAAACTGTTCGTCAGCGGGTGATCAATATGTTTGTCAATTATAACAATGGCATACAAGACCCAGTACTCTATACCTATTTTATTGACTTACGTCCTTTCCTCCAAAAAACACTACGGGATATTGAAGGAATGGCAGATGAAAAAACACGTACCGTAGAAGAAACCAGTGATATGCTGGACGTCATGACGAACGATTTTGAGAAAGCTTTTCGCAATCGCTTCCATCAAAGTCACTTGATGTCTGATATTACGGATTTCAATATTGAGTTTAATGGTGGTGTACAGCAGTTGGTCAGCTTGTTTGATTCGGCCTACAAGATTATGGCTAGTGTATTGCTCATTCCTTATGACAAGCGGCCTACCCTGGGCGTGAGTAGTATTTCTGGAATTGTAGCCAATGATAATTTGGTAGAAATGAGCTATGCACATCTGCTGCAACCTAGCCTATTCTTATCTACGGGTACAGCTTCCGCAGCTAAGGCTTTTCTTAGTTTGCATCAGGGCCAGGAGTTTGTGTTTGAACGATTCCGCCAGAAAACAGCAATCGTTCAGGAGTTGTCTTTAATTGAGCAATTGCCATTCTTAGAAGACCTTTCCGACTTGTTTGGTGATATGATCAATTACTATATCACCTTCAATGGCGATACCAATCTGTTTTTGTTTTGGTATTGGCATTACTTCCTGCAAAACCCAAATATGTATAATCAGCAAGGAACGGTTAATGAAGAATTGTTCTTGTTGTATTTATTGCGCTTGATGCTTCTATTTGAATATCTCGATCCGGAGTCGGGGCACTTTCGTGAAAAAGTATTAGCACCAGCCCACGATTTGCAGGATTTGTGGTTTCGGTGGTTTCCGCGTACGCGCCAGAAAATTGATGAAATCCTGAATGAACCAGCTGCACAAGAGTTAGATGATTGGTTTCAATTGGCAAAATCGGTCATTGAAGACAAATTAATTATTGACAATTATGCGGGTTTAGTTGATAAAAAAATTGAGACAGAAGAAGAAAAAATCAAGCTTTATCAGCAGATTCTCAGAAATAATAATGCATTCGCATTGACAACCGATTTATTCGACCTGGAAATGGAGTTGATTCGGTCTCGTTCAGAAGAGATGAGGTATTTATCCGAACAGATTTCACTTCTGATCAAACAAGGACGAGTTTACGATCCAGATGTCTTGTCTGCTCGTTCTGCTGCTTTTTATTTGCAAGCAGTAGTATTAGGCTATCTGAAATTGCTGTACGATGAATGCCAGGGCAACCTTTCAGTGCTTTACCGAACAGAAGAATCAGGCAAACCGGCGGATACATACGAAGGGGCGACTGATTATCGCCGAATTTATCCAAAGTATACCTTTGACCCAAGAGGTGGTTTGTTCTTGACCAGTATTCAATCAAGAAGAGACTATTTTAAATACAGAATAGCCCTTTACAATTCCATCAATGGAATTGCCAGTAAAATGAAAAAAGAATTATTTTAAAAATTATAGGAGGTATCGTAAAAAGGAGGGAGGAAAAAATCACTTCATCGGCGTACGAGCCACTTCAAAACTTTCTTCTTGTTTGTTTTGGGTAAAAATGGCTTCTTTTTAATACTGCTTGAACAAACTTGAAAGTCTGCTTGCCCAAGCACGGTTACGCTGATCTTCTCAGACGTACGAACCACTTCCCGTGTATTCGTTTTAATTGGGTTACGCATATGATAAAAAATTATTTAAGTGGCGGACCTTATCATCCAATCCACTTCCTTAGGTAAATACAGACAAAAAAAGGCTTTTCAGCCTTCCATTGATCTTTAAACTTAACTTAAAAATAACAAAAAAACACGGAAAAATCAAGTTGTTATTCGTCTGTTAAGTGCAAATTTCTTCTTGGGTAAACACTTTATAAGCTATTTTTAGTTTCCCGCCAAAGCGATATTTTGCAGTGTTTTCCTGCACCGTCATAAACTTTCCGTAGTTCCGGGAAAAAGAACTCTCATACTTTTGATAATCCTTATAACTAGCGGACTCTAGGTCGTAAATTACCAGACAATAGAAGCGATTGTCGTTTTCCGGTATAGCATGGTACAACTCATGAATAAAATCGACTATTTCATCCATGCTTTTCTGAATAGAAATTTCCCGCATGATGAGATTTTCTTGGTCGGTCAATTTGCGTTGTAACGAGCGTCGAGTATTACCGGTGATATCATAGCCATGTCTTTGGAGAAAGTAATGCCAGAAATATTCGTTCTGCTGAAATTTTTCATATTGCTGATCAAAAATAGCTGAAAACTGGTCGACCATGTTAAAAAATTCTTCTTCTCGAAGCAGCAATTGTTCAATTTGATAATCGCCTAGTTCTTTCTCACGGCTGCGTTTTTCAAAGCGAATGTCCTCTGCCTTTTGTTTGATGCCAATGGCAATCTCTTTGTAGGCGGCATTGTGGTTCGACCAGAGCGTAACCGGTGTGCCTGTTTTGGGCAAAGGCTGCAAATCTTTGAATACACCGTTTTCCCAAAGGCTCGGACGAATAAGTACCGGGACGACTTGTCTTTCTTTTACCAGATAACTCAGATTGCGGTCTTCGTCTTTATCTTCAAAAAAGAATAAAAAGGCTGGACTGACCAGACAGAAAAACACATCAAATCGAGCAGCTTGTTGTCGGGAAAGGCTTTTTACATGAATGTCAATCTCCTCGATTTCCATCAATCCACTTCTTTCATAAGGTGCCAGGAAAATGCGCAGCTCTGCGCAAATTTCTTGATCTTGTTTGGTCGCGTATAAAAATGCTGCTTTTACTGCTTCCACAAATTTTGTTTTTTATTCTAACCGTTGCGTAGGCTTTCCCTATACTGCCTTTGCGGCAAATAATTAAAATGTATAGATTGTTGATTACCGCTGCATTGGCCCTCGGTTTGTAAACAACCAATCAACCAAAATAAAAAATAATTGTAATTTAACAATCCATTTAAATAAGACATTACAGAAACGCTTGATTAGCACATCAAATTTCGTTTTATCAAATTAATCAACTCTGTAACCTTAATTTCAATCGAAAGCCAATGAATCAACAACTCAACTGCCCAAATTGTCGATCAACAATTCCTTCAGAAGACGTAAATATTGGTGCATTAATTGCAAAGTGTAACAATTGCAATCATGTTTTTAACTTCAACGAACATGCGGTCAAGCCATATAATAAACCAGAAGTGCCTATGCCTCCTGGCATGGAAATGTTGGCTCTAAATAGTGAACTGGATATACAGTTTCGGTGGAAAGATGGCATGAATAGCTTCCTGACTTTTTTCACGATTGTCTGGAACCTAATGATGCTGCCGTTTCTTTACCAGATCCTTTCAAGTGGTGAGTGGGGCGGCCTTCTCGCCCTGAGTGCACACTTGGCAGTTGGCGTGGGACTACTTTACTATACCATCTGTATGTTTGTGAATACCACTTATGTCACTGTAGACCGACGCAATCTGTTGGTAGAGCACCTTCCACTCAAATTTCCTTTTACAAAAAATCATTCGATAAGTACCAGCGATATCAAACAAGTATATTTCGAACGCTATACAGCCAGCACTTCTAATGATAAACCTAATTATGCATTCCAGGTGATCGTTATTCTCAATTCTGAAGACCGCATTAATATTGTCAAAGGACTAAGGACTCAATACCAAGGCCGATTTATTGAGCAGGAAATCGAACGTTTTTTAAATATAAAAGACGAACCAGTAGAGGAGGAATGGTAGTCAATATCAAATAGTCCTTTTGAGGCAAGATGCGCGGCTTTATCTAAGCGGAATTGTTTGTACAAATAAGAAGCAGCAATTTTTTTGTCTTTATCCAGCCAAATCCGTGTGTGCTTCCCTTTGCGGGAAATTCATACGGGTACATATTACCTGATTGATTTTGCAGTTTTTCTAATAAAAAATGCTTGAAAAAAATAGCGGATGTTTTTATCTTTGCGATCCATTTTAAAACTTTATAAAAAAGGAGTATATCGTATGCTTATTATTGAAGTAAAAGATGGCGAAAGCATCGATCGTGCGCTGAAGCGTTACAAGAGAAAGCATCAGCAAACAAAGCTTCGCCAGGAGCTTCGCAGCAGAAAGGAATTTGTAAAGCCTTCTGTTCGCAGAAGAAACGAGATGCTAAACGCCCAATATCGCAATAAAAAGCGCGTAATAGGCGAGCTATAATTTAGTGTCCAACATAAATTCAGAGCGGCAATGCTTTTATTATTAGCATTGCCGCTTTCGTCTTTACCTACCTATCATTGTCCGCGTTCATCTACTGCTTTTAACCTTCTCATCTAAAAAATTTTACTTTCCTCGCTATTCTTCTTATTTTCTGCAAAGATTTTGAAGCTAGCGTATGGTCTCAAAATCAATTACCCTTGAATTTTGCGAAAGCAAAAAAGAGGAAAATTCTAATTTTTGAACGAATAAGTACTTGAGCACTTCCATACAGGAGCGTAGGTACTTGCCAAAAAACAAAGCATGGGCTTTTTAAATGAAATCAAGAAGTTGATGTTTAGTGCCAAATCAGTGGCCAAATCTTCTGCCAAAAAAGCAGCTGAAGAAGGAAAGAAAGCTGGTGAAGAATTGTACGACAAAACGGAACAATCCTTCAAAAAGGCTAAAGAAAAAGCTGGTGAGTATGGCGAAGAGTTTTCGAATAAAGCAGAGTCGTTATTCGAAACGGCCAAAGAGACCGCAGAGGACATTGGAAAGAAAATCTGGGAAGAAACGGAAAAAGCAAAAAGCTATATGGACGATCAGAAGAATGACAGTAAGAAAGAAGAATCTGTTTTTGACGATTTTGGAATCGAAAAAGAAGAAGGAGATCCTGATTTCTTTGATGAACCTAAACAACAAAAGCAAAAATCATCTGATTTTGGCGAAAGCCTAAAGAAAAAAGCAGGAGATGCAGCCGATAAATTCATGAAAAATACCGAAGGTATCCGAAAAAAGATCGCAGATACTTCTGAAGATGTAGGCGAAAAAGTGATGGATACCGCCGAAAAAGTTGGTGGCAAAGTAATGGATACTTCTGAAAAAGTCGGTAAAAGAGTACTTGACACTGCTGAAGATGTTGGTGGGAAACTGTTCGAAAAGATGAAATCTTTTACGGATAAAGCCACCGAAAAAGCCGAAACTTTGTTTGAAAAGGCACAGAAAGAAGCAGAAAAAGAATCGATGGATGATATCGTCGACCAAGCTAAGAAAGCAAATGATGACTTGGAAGACAAAGTGAACAAGTCTGCTAGTGATTTTAGCGAAAGCATGAAAGCAGATAAAGGCTTGGGGGCACACGATAGTTTCT
Source organism: Saprospiraceae bacterium (assembly GCA_022763215.1). GTDB lineage: Bacteria > Bacteroidota > Bacteroidia > Chitinophagales > Saprospiraceae > JALEHC01. The sequence continues at coordinate 1,563 of JALEHC010000068.1, read as the reverse complement.
TTGAGCGAGCAAAACGCTTTGCTGATGGTGATTATCAGAATGAAGGGGAAGGAAAAGATGGCGATATGAAGATTCAGAAAGACCCGGATTATAAGAAAGAAGATAAAAGAACGGGTACGGTACCTGGTTTTGAAGACCGAGATGGTGATGGAGACGAAATCATCGATGATGCCATCTTGGATGACGATGACGACAAGTAAGAAAAGAATTTGAGGTAAAAAAATAACGGGCAGTTGGCTTTATGCTGACTGCCCGTTTCTATTTGTGCCCCAAAACCTAATCTTATTTTATCGCTCTTTTGTGATCTTTCTGTTATGAACTACTGCTGTTTGTGCTAAAAAAAGTTGTTGATAGTGTGTGTTTGTCAGCAGCTTATTTGGTATGTAAAGCCTATGTTTGCTTTGTTTATCTGATACAAAGGTGCTGGAAAAAATGCTGCGAGAGTAAAACATTAGATAAAGCGTAGGAAAATACACGAAAACGGTGTGATTTGAACTTTTTTTGAAAAAAAGTGGAACAGGTGATTACCTTTTTAAATCTCAGGGTACTAATAAGTAGAAGCTATGAAAACTGTTGTGATGCCAAAGAATGGCAAATAAAGAGCTATGATTTTAATGCGCTCTCTCGGGCTCTCCTCATTAGAGGAGGGCTTTTTTGCTATAGAAATTGGTTTTGTCATGCAGGTTATAAATTTAGTTGATATGAAGTTGGCCAAAATCAGTTTAACAACTAACTTGGTGGAAGAATGCTAAATTTTTGAATAAAAAAAGTATCTTTCGGATTCATGAGTTTTAACGAATTTGATGAGTACGGAAGGCTTCCGGCATGAAATTTTCCGTGGCGTTTTGCCAATTTGTCAATCCAGATCAAAAATTACCTTGTATTTAAAATAAAGTATATGAGACTACTTAGACCTCTACTCTTATTTTTTGTTGTTGCTTTATTTGGGAACTTGAATGCGCAGGATATACACTTTTCATTGTTTGACATGTCTCCGCTTACGCTAAATCCTGCTCTGTCAGGTGCGTTTGAAGGAACAGCAAGAATTGGAGGTATCTATCGTGCACAGTCTTTTGATACACCAAGTTCCATAAGGCAATATGAAACACCGTCTTTTTATATCGATGCACCTATTATCCGCGGATTTCGCAAGCAAGACTGGGTAGGGGTCGGTATTGCTTTCTACAATGATAAAGCCGGTCGTCTGGGCCTTGAAACTTCAGGTGCCTTGTTGACAGCATCCTACCACTTTGCATTGGATGAAGACCGCAAAAATATGTTGACGCTTGGTTTGCAGGGCGGGCAATTTTCTCGAAATGTAAACTTTGAAAATGCACTTTTTGCAGATGGATTAGCCATCGATATTGAAAACAGTGATCCATTTGGATTTAATACTTCTGATGATGAAGGTGGCAATGGCCAAAGAGATGGTATTGATTTCAATGCTGGGTTGTTGTTCCGTTCAAAAATCAGTGATACTCAAAATCTGGAGATGGGGCTTTCTTTCGGCCACGTTACTACACCAGATTACAATCTGCTAAATTCTGCAAGTAATGCAGATGG
>JALEHC010000451.1 GCA_022763215.1 Saprospiraceae bacterium | reverse complement strand
TGATTATTAATGGATTGATCGGTGAATTGTATAACCACAGAATCACCACAAGTCACAAACTCCCAGTCAAAATCAACGATGATCTCAGGCTCTTCAATGATAATTTCCTGAATTAGGGTATCCGGACAAGGCACTAGAGGATTAAAAGTAACCTCAACCTCATAAGTCCCTGGCCCACTATAAGTATGTACAGGATTAGCCCCTAATCCAACCGTATTCGGATCAGCCGGATCACCAAAATCCCAGACATAAAATGCAGCACTTTCATCAGGGCTACTAAATAATACATCATAACCACTGCATTGAATAACAGGGTCAAAACTGATTTCCTGTTCCGGATCGACAATAGCGACTGAAATAGAATCAACTAAGAGGCACCCAAATTGATTTTCTGCTTCCATAAAGAAAGTATATTCACCAGATTCATCAATACTAAAGATGGGGTTCGCCATATTTCCACCTACCACGATGTTATCCGTCGGTGTCCACGAAAAGCTAAGGGTATCAGCTGCATCTTGATTAAGTGCTACGACGGTAAAAATATCTCCCACACAGTGAACTTGATTTGCAACCAAAAGTATATTGATTCCCTGTCCATCAATAGTAACACTATCGATTGCACGGCAGCCCAGCTCATCTTGTACCAAGACGTAATAGGTATTTTCCCCGAAAGGGGTAACCAAAACAGAATCTGTTTCCGCAAATACATTATCAAATTCAGAGTCCGTTGCCCATTCAAAGCTAACACCAGTATTGCTATTGCTACTCAGCCATACTTCTGGTGCACAAGTTGCCGTATCTGCTGGTAAATCGAGTATAATTTGCTCAGGAACCAATACCGTTACCTGTCTAGTCGTCTGGCAAAGGCCATCGAAGGCCGTGATTTCTACCGTATAGGTGGTGGTATCCAATGGCGTGGCTAGCGGATTGGGCGCCATGGGGTCGTCCAGTGTTTCTGGGGGTGACCATTCGTATTCATAGGTTATATTAAAGCCATTATTGAGATAGACGGATTCTCCAAAACAAACAGAGAGTGTGTCAATGACACCTTCCTGTATCAATTCGACATTAATATCCACCGTAGTGGTTTGGCGACAGCCATTTTCGGCTACGACTTCCAGTTCCAGCAGGTAGTTTCCATTTTCAAAAAGCGTAAATTCAGGATTTTGTAGGTCTGAGGTTTCGCCTTGCGGCAAAAGTGTCCAATTCCATTCTACTATGGTGGATAAGGTATCTGTCGATAAATCATTAACCTGAATCACCAGAGAATCTGAGCATTCGACTACATCATATTCAAAGTCTGGAAAAAGCGAATTCAGTTGTAAGTAGACGTCTTGAAAAGAGGTATCAGCACAAATTGTACCGGGTTCTGCAACCAACATGATGGTGTATAGCCCTGTATCGGGATAAGTATAGGTTGGATTTTCATCGAAAGTTGTTGCTCCCGGATTAGTAGGATCATTAAAAAACCATTGAAATTCGTCTGCGCCTTCGCTCAAATTATCAAATTCAACCGTCAGGCTTTCACATTGCACTTCGGGTGCAAAGAAAGAAGATACCGCTTGCCCACATAGTCCGACATTGTATTGAAAATCACGTCTAGTAGTAGCAATCAGCACACCTTCTCGATATTCTTCCACACAAATACCGACTACAAACTGTCCGATCGTATTAGGGATACCCGTTAGCAGACCAGTTTCGGAATCAATTTCAAGCACTTGCCCTCCGGGCAGGCCATTGAGCATATTGTCTACACCATAAGGCGTTTGCCAATTTACGGGATTGTAGGGAGGGTTATTTGGTGGTTGTGGCTGTGGAATATCAGGTGTAGCCCCCAAAAGAGGTGCACAAAGTTTATAAACCACTGAATCACCATCAATATCAAAAGCAGATTGATCAAATATAATGGGCTCATTAACACAAATATATAGAGGTGGCCATGAATTGAATTTTGGACTACTGTTGCATTCCAATAGTGCTTGTTCGGATATAGTTACACCATAAGTAGCACCAGAATCAAGTGGATCGATGATATTCACGATCGTTTGGTTACGACAACAGCGCTGATAAGCCAATTGATAACCACCAATTAGAGGAGGTAATTCTACTATGGTAGTATAAGTGGTGGTATGCACACACACATCAGGCGGCACCACAAAGCACTCTCCACTCAATACCGGATCGAGGGTATCATTACCCATCAACTCAATTTGTACTTCAAAAAGCAGTTCATTACTGGAATTAAACACCCCGATGGAGGCCGGGTCATCAAACCAGGCATTGGGATTCCCATAAAAGCAGTCGCGAAAAATAGTTAGAGATATTTCGTATTCATTATTTCCCAGACAGGTATAGGTCATTTCTCCACCAACGATATGCGTTGCTTTGGCAGCAAATGGGAAGAGGGAAAAGAGCAGGCAAACGAGCAGTAAATGTCTTTTCAAATCAAGATGTTTTTGGTTGTAAGCAGCAGCTCTGTCGCAGAAGTTTTAGTGTCACACAACATAGCTTTTTCTGAGCAGTATGAGAAGCATTGCTTTGGTCACCTGCTTTGTCACTTCTATAAATTTATAACTTTCAGGGTGGATGTAAAACCTTTACCTGGGTTTTATTTGACAGCTGTGCGTTGAATAACTTATTTCAGCAGCTTTCAAGCTACTTTAAATGACGGATCAAAATTATGGATAAGTGAAATTTGTCAGCATAAAATGATTGAACTATTTGATGATAAGATACTTAGGCGATTATTTTGTGTTGACCCTATAAAATTTTACTTGTTCATAATTCCGTCTAACTACTTATGACCAAAAAGGCACGAATTTATTACATTTGAAATATGAAAATCTTATCTGCCGAACAGACGCGCCAGCTGGATGCCTATACCATCAAGCACGAGCCTATTCCTTCCATTGAACTAATGGAAAGAGCCTCAATAACCTTTTGTGACTGGTTTTGTGAACATTTCGAAACACAAGATCGGCTCATTGCTATTTTTTGCGGCCCCGGCAATAATGGTGGCGATGGATTGGCTATTGGCCGAATATTACAACATCGCTTTGCGGATGTTCATATTTTTCATTGCCAGATTAGTGACCAAGCTTCCGAAGACTTCCTTATTAATTTGAACAGACTGCCGTTGCAAGCAGGACTAACCTATCAATTATTGCAGGAAGGAGCTGATTTTCCGGCAATTCCTGAAGGAACGATCATTATCGATGCCATTTTTGGCTCCGGGTTGAATCGTCCGATTGAAGGGTACTGGGCACAACTGATAACACATCTTAATGATTGTCCTAACCAACGAATAAGTGTAGATATTCCTTCGGGCGTATTTGCCGACAGGCCAACTACAGAAACGGCCATTCAAGCCCATCATACGTTTAGTTTTGAATTGCCTAAACTTGCTTTTCTCCTTCCGGAAAATCACAAGTCGGTTGGGCAGTGGGAAGTGCGCAGCATCGGACTACATCCTGATTTTTTGGCGAAAGCCGAAACACCCCATGCCTTAACGACACTAGAAAATGTACAGGCTATTTATCGGCCCCGCAGCAAATTTGATCACAAGGGTAGCAATGGCAAGGCCTTGCTCATTTGCGGCAGCTTAGGCATGGCAGGAGCGGCGATACTCGCTACGCGAGCCTGTCTACATACAGGAGTTGGATTGGTAAGTGTGCAAGTCCCCAAGCGCTTGTACGAAATCATGCAAATTGCCATACCGGAAGCTATGGTGGTGCTGGATCAGCACGAAGAAGTTTTCACGAAAGTGCCAGATGTAAAGGGCTTTCAGTCCGTTGGTATTGGTTGCGGGCTAGGTAAAGCTGTGCAAAGTGAGCATGCCCTTATTGAGTTGTTGGCGAATAGTAATTTGCCGATGGCGATAGATGCCGATGCCCTAAACCTGCTGGCTAGCATGGAAAAGGGTATATCTTATTTGCCGGAAGGCAGCATCATAACACCCCACCCCAAAGAATTTGAACGCTTGTTTGGCGAAAGCCGGAACGATTTTCATAGACTGGATGTTCTAAAAACAAATGCAAAAAAATGGGGTATTTACATTGTATTGAAAGGTGCACATACCGCTATCGGTTGTCCGGATGGACGTGTATTTTTTAACGCAAGTGGTAATCCGGGTATGGCAACTGCCGGTAGTGGCGATGTACTGACAGGTATTCTGAGTAGCCTGTTAGCGCAGGGATACACGCCGCTGGAAAGTGCGCGATTAGGCGTATTTTTGCATGGATTGGCAGGTGATTTGGCAGCACGAGAAAAAGGAGAAGAAGCCATGCTGGCTTCCGACATTATTGAGCATATTGGAAAAGCATATCAGCAAATTAAGCAAAGGAAATGAAGAAAAGAATTGTTGTCCTGACTGGAGCAGGAATGAGTGCCGAAAGCGGAATCAAGACCTTCCGGGATGCAGGTGGTCTGTGGGAAGGCCATGACGTGATGGAAGTAGCTAGCCCGCAAGGTTGGCGAAAAGACCGTGAGCTGGTGCTGGATTTTTACAACCAGCGTCGTCGTCAATTGCATGAGGTAGAGCCTAATGATGGCCATCGAATACTGGTTGAACTAGAAAAGAAATACAAAGTAACCATCGTCACCCAAAATATTGATGACCTCCACGAGCGAGCAGGTAGTAAAAATATAGTGCATTTGCATGGCGAATTGCTCAAAGCCAGAAGTACGGTTTATCCTGATTTGGTATATGATTGGCCGGGTGATATCACGACCAAGGATAAATGTGAAAAAGGAACTCAGCTTCGCCCTCATATTGTGTGGTTCGGTGAGCAAGTACCGATGCTAAGTGTGGCGATGGATCAGACATCAATGGCCGATATTATTCTAATTGTCGGTACGAGTATGCAGGTGTATCCGGCAGCCGGACTGGTTGGACTCGCCAAGAAAGACGCCGAAATATACTATATCGATCCTAAGCCAAGTATCAATCACGAGCTTTCATTGATCAAAAACCTGACGGTAGTTCAAGAAGTGGCTACTCGTGGCGTTCGGAAAGTGGTGGATGAGTTGATGGG
>JALEHC010000450.1 GCA_022763215.1 Saprospiraceae bacterium | reverse complement strand
TATCAACACTACCCGGAATAGAGATATAGCCCATCTGAGAAGGTGACTCTGGGTCTTTGTTGTCCATGACCATGACCCCTTCATTTGGGACATTGATAAATAATTGCTCTCCGCTAATCCAGATTTTTCCGGCTCTTTGAGCGAAGGAGGAGATAGAGAATAAACATATAACGAGGATTAATGTATTTTTCATAACTGATGTTGGTTTTGAAGGAATACCTGGATTCCCATCTAACTAGTTTTAATGTTTTTCTTGTGCGTCAGCGCTGTGCAGGAGCCATGCAAGGCAGGGGACAAGCCCTTTGGGCGCAGGCTGAGCGAAGAGCGAACTCCGAAACATAGCGACCATGAGGCTCGTTGCCGAATGGAGACGCCCAGACACCCAAATTCAGTTTAGTTTTTAATAACCGCTTTGGGTTGCTTTTCTTCTTTTATCAACTGCATAGGCGTACTGATGATATCGATGTAATCATCGGGTTCCTGTGTTACCTGAGCTTGTTCTTCGGCAACGGATACCGTGTAATTGCGGGCACGATCAAAAATTTCCTGCCATTCGGCATACTCATTGCCAGAAGTGATTTCGTCGAAAGAACGCAAAAACTGGTTGGTCCAGATGCCGCCGTCTTTCGAGTCTGTCCAGGAAAACTGATCGAGTTTGCTACTCGTGGAAATGATATCGCCGATTGATTCGCGGAATAATTCGCGTAAACGGTGTGGACGATTCAGATTCATCGCCTGGTAGCGATCCGGAATATCCATGTTAATCAGATTGTTACAAGCTTCTCCTATCGTAATGGTCAGGCGGGCCCCTTTGGACAAGAGTCGGCGATGAACGTCTAATTCGAGCGACATACCAAACTCATTAAACTCACGGGCGGTCAGGTTTTTGCGACGCGGGTGTGCGCCCAGAAACGCAAAGCGTGTAGGGGTATCCTGGTAGTTGAACCCATGACTGGTAGCGTAGAAAAAAATGATGGACGAGTCCGGGTTTTCCAGATTAATGCGGTCCAACTGAGCCAGGATATTTTGTTTGCTGTAGTTTTCACCGGTACAATAGACATATTCGACCGGAATTTCGGTTTCGTGACTAACGACTTCGAGGAAGTCGGTCATTTTTCCAACACTCACTTCGCAGCCTTTTCCGATGTCAAAGACTTCTGTTTGGCCACAAAGTACGGCATAGATTTTCATGCCATTTTGTGCATGGGTGTATAAGGCTGTCGCCAAAATCAGCATAGCAGCCAGCAACAGTCGGGTTTGATTTCTTATAATTAGCATAAGGTTTGATTTTTTATTCGAATCCAATGATGACCGTTTCGCCTTTGAGCGGATAGACCTGATTGCTCATAGCTTTCGCGAAAGCGATATTATTCCACTTACAGATGTCTTTTACAGCTACTTTTTCACCTAATTGTTGGCTTGCTTTTTCAGCAATGCGAATCCAGCCGTCGCCTGCGGCCACTTTATAGTGAATCGGGTTTTGCACCAGCTGCATTCCCATCGTTTCGGTAGTTGGTTTGGGATCAAGAGCAGCAATAGCCGGAAAAATTTCGGAATACATAGACTGCAACAAATCGTGCCCAGGGTCGCTGTTGAGGGTTTGGAAAACGGGCTCGCCATTTTCATCCTGGTAATAAAAGCGCACCATATCGCATTCGAGCGAAATCAGCGCTGTAACCGTGTCCTCGGCATTCACAAAATGAATACCCATAGCCGGAAGAAAATAACATTGTTTGAGTAGTTCCTCATTTTGTAGGAAAGTAGTGGGTTGCCCCAAGACGTCCGAAAATCGCTGGTATTGTGTCGGGCTAATTTCCTCTACTTGTAAGATTTTGAAGCCCTCCAACAAAGCCACATCTGCTTCTTCAGAAATAAACTGCTCTACCTTGTAAGCTCTGATGACGCTGGTATTATTGAGTTGGGTACGCAGTTCGTTGCCATAAACGGCAGTTGCTTCTTCAGCAATTTTGAATTGAGCTGGGCGGTCTGGCTCAGGCTGTGCCTTTCGTTTTGGATTGTCCATCGGCAGGAGTCGAGCACCAGCTTGTACGCCTTTCGGCTGAATGTCCTGTGCCCTGCTGAGCAATGGCAAGAGCAGCCAAGCCGACAGCAAGATGAGTACATATTTTTTCATAATCGTCGGGTTTGAGAATTAAAAATGTTCGTCTAAACAGTCGTGTACGGAAGCGTATGACCGATACCGGATCATGGCTTCCGTAGTGGGTGATTTCTGTAGGGGTATCAAGTGAGGAAGGAAGAGGTAAGTTGGATGGAGGTTTTTTTTAAAAAAACTTTATATCAAAAACGATTTAGGTGAAACGCATCAAAATCGTTTTGCTCTATTTTTTGTGCAAAACATGGCATCTAAGGTGATTCCTGGGATCGCCTCAAGCCGGCTGGGCTCTTCATTTTTTGCATTGCCCAAAAAACGAAACAGTGCCTTTTCGGGCCACCGCCACCTGCTTTGACGTGTTCCCAATTCGCTTTAGGACAAATTTTTTGATGCGTTTAACCTAAAACGATTGCTGACTAGCGCGATTGAAACCGTTGTTTTATAGCTTGAAGTCGAGCTCGGTGCTTCCGCTGTAAAAGAATTGGATAAAAGTTGCCAAGGATATTCCAGAGAAGGACAAACAAGGCGAGGTACGTTTGACCAACAGCGAGCAAGTAAACGCTCACTACGAGCAAAATGATGAAAGGCAGGAGGTGGCCAAACTCTGATTTCATGGATTGTTCTTCCAGATTGTCCATCCCTTCTTTTTTGCCATTAAAGTATCGTTTTCGTTGTTTTTTATCTTTCCACAGCGTAGCCAGTAGGAACTTCCGAAACCATTCGACTTTCAGAAGATTGTACACCTTATGTAGTCTGGAAGGCTGATGAATGTGATAATAGTAGGCCGGAAGGAGGCGTTGAGTTGGATAAGCAAAGCCCACAAAGGCAAAGATACCGGTGATAAACATGTTGATGATCCAAGCCAAAAAAATCAGCACAAAGATCGATTTGATTTCCAACTGATGAATACCTACTAATAATTTATACGACTGCACCACCAGAAAAGCAGAAGCTAAAGGGAGTAATATTTTTTTGGCCATGTGTGGGTTAGTGTGGTTTTGAGGGGATAAGGTAATCAATCTTGATGAGGTAAAAGGGCGTTTTAACAGAAAATAAAAGTCCCAACTCACAAAATCGCGAACTGGGACTTTCTTGCTATCGATAAAATTGCTTTTATTTTTGAATCAGTATTTTCTGAGTCTGTTCCTGATTTGCACTGGATAAGGTGATGGTGTACCAGCCATTTGGTACATGTTCTAAGTGCAGGATTATATCTCTTTTGCCGGAAGGCAAATCAAGCATTTGCTGATAAATCGTTTGCCCCATCAAATTTCTAACCAGCAATCTGGCTTGCTGCTGTGTTTGCTCGCTTGTAAGCTGCAGTTGCAGCTCGCCTTTTGATGGATTGGGGCTTACCTTTAACTGTGGAGTAGCTGACTGAAGTTGAATGGAATTGGTGGAGAAGTCAAAGTCTAGCTTATATAGATTGGTATAAGAATCATTATTTCCAAATATTTTCTCCCCATAATCTAAAAACCAAAGCTGACCTTGATTATCTTGATAGAAAAAAAGACCTTCATTTGTCGTTCTAAAAGGTAAGTCATCTTTAAAAGTAATATTGCCTTCATAATAAGCCGTTACTTTATAAGTATCCATAAAATTCCCGGTCTGGTTAATAAACCATATGACTCCGTCGTGATCCACTTTTGCAGAAGTGATATCCTCTATTGGCTGATTATATACGATAGTTTGCCATGCTCCATCTTCCCATTTTAGGAAACTCTCTTTTTCGAAAAACACATAAATAGTCCCATTTTGAAAGTCAATATCAACAATATCTAAGTCTGCTAACTCAGCAGGAAACTCAATTGCTTCCCATGTTTCATTTTGAAACCGTTTTATGCTATCAGAAGAAACACCCCAAACTGAAAACTCATCATCTGCAACAAGTTTGATCACATTTTTGAGAAATAAATCACTTCCTGTTTCTTCGAAAAATTCATCCCATTCATACGAAAGGTTTAGCCGTTGAACACCAAGGTCAGGAATAATTAACCAAGGCTGATAAAAACTATCCAACATGATTTGACTCACCTCATCATAATTTGAAATATCGCCTGCACCAGTATCTGGGAAATTATAGTCATTCGTACCTCCACTAGGAAATTGCCGAACAACATCACACTGACTTGCCTCCCAATACACCTGATTAACTCTATCAAACATACCCCGTTGTGGCTCGCAGACTAAATTATTATCCGATAGAGGCAGTGTTGTTTCTATATTATTCCCAATTATAACTGCTGTAGAAATTTCAGCATTAAAATTTGAGGGTTCATGGACAATGAAATAATTACCATTAAAACCTTCCGAGAAGGTTAAAATTTTTCCAAGACCAAAAAATGTATTATCATTTTTTAATTGAAAAAAAGCGTTTATTGAGCCTTGAGCCACTAAAAAAGAAGAAAACAGCAGAAACTGCAGGAGTGTAATAGTCCGTTTCATAAGCTTTACATTCAGAGATTAATTGATTTGTAAAATTACATCGCGAATATAGTAATATGATAAGGTTAAACTAATTTTTGGACAACAATTATGGCTTCCTTTTTTGATATGTTTTCTCTATGGATGATTGCGAAGAGGCTTCGTTGAAGATTTGCAGGTTGACCTACAATTACCCATTTTTTTGTATTTTAAAGTAGTAAAAGTTGCCGTTCAAACTAGATGTATGTGAATAAGGCTATTATTTGATCCCCCGAAAGGGGTACAGCAAAAAGACATTGAATAAGAACGGTAAATGCCCCATCTGACCTAAGAGTGTGTTAATACGAATTACGTCATTCAGACCATGCAAAAATTAGAGAGAATGAAAATAAACTGGCTCTGTATATTTTCAGTTTGCTTGATTTTGGGAAGTAGTCAGCTATACGGGCAAGAGCAAATAGATAATTGGGAAAATTTTCCAGCGGATAGCTCGATAAAGACATTACAGACGTTTAAAGATATTTTTAAGAGTAAGGCCGCTGAGAATTTGAATGATGATGAAAAAACTGCTTTCCTCAAAAAAGGGATAGCGGCTGCTACTACTTTAGAAGCGACTGACGAGATAATTAGTTTTAGCCAGATGCTTGGTGAACACTATAACGCTATCGATTCGTTCTCACAGGCTATTTCTGCATTTGAAGTCCCCATTGATATTGCACCTGATACAATTACGATTGCACGAGCATATAACCGTTTGGGCTATATGTATTTTACCGTTGGCGACTATCGCAAATCATTAGAACACTACTTTAAGTCGGTAAAATATGGTAAGCTACTCAATAAGGGCTGGGAAACGTACCCTTATGGAAATATTACCAATGTGTACAAACACTTGGAGGACTATGAAAAAGCAATAGAGTACACCAAAGCTTCAATTGCTATTGATGAGCAAGCTACTTTTCCAGAGCGAGAGTATGGCCTAGTTTATAATTATACGAACTTGCTCATTTTCAATGATGCCAACAATCAACCAGACTCTTGTCTTTATTATATTGACTTAATTGAAGAGAACATAGAAGCGATTGATACCATAGAGAGTGAGACGTATCAATCTGCGATTTTTTATGCCCGAACGGTCATTGCCAAGTTTTACATTGACCAAAATGCACCAGAGATTGCGAGGAAATATCTAAATCTTGCAAAAGCAAATAAGTACGAACGAAACCCTACCGGATGGCTGGAAGCAGAAGGTCTATACTATATTCGTATGGGCCAATATGAAAAAGCTAAGTCTATCATCCAACAGTTCGAAGATTTAGATGTACAAAATTTCGGTGATGTTGAAAGGTTACAAAACCTCAAAATTGAATATTACACGGCTATCGGCAATTTTCGGCAAGTTGCACAGGTACAAG
>JALEHC010000449.1 GCA_022763215.1 Saprospiraceae bacterium | reverse complement strand
TTGACCGCTTGAAGAATGGAAATGAAAATTTCGTTGAAGACAAACTGGACGGAAAACTACAAGATTCTAGTCGAAGAGACGCCTTAACTGGCGGCCAAAGCCCATACGCGATAGTACTGAGCTGCGCAGATTCACGCGTGGTTCCAGAATTAGCATTTGATACTGGGCTCGGTGAAATTTTTGTTATTCGGGTAGCCGGTAACGTCGCTAATACGGAGTCAATCGCCAGCATCGAGTATGCAGTAGCTCACTTGGGCACCAACCTAATCGTTGTATTGGGGCACGAAAGCTGTGGTGCTGTAACTGCCGCTATCGGTGGTGGTAATGCAGGCTACAACCTCAATATGTTATTGGCGCACATCACGCCAGCTATCGAAGCAGCCCAAAGCGAAGATGTAAACGATGTCGTAAAGAAAAATGCGGAATTAACTGCCATTGAGTTGGCAGATCGTTCGCCTATCATCAAAAAAGCAGAAGCCGCAGGAACACTCAAAATTATTCCAGCTTATTACAACCTTGGCTCAGGCAAGGTTGATTTTGTTGAATAATCACTTTTGTCCATTTTGCTATTGATGTATAGTAAAATGGACATTCTTTTATTGTTTTTCTTCTGATTTATCGCTTCTTTCCTCTAATCACAAGTTCCCAACATCTATTTTCTGGCTTTCGCCAAAACCTAAAACAGCTTTTTCCTTTCAAAATTTGTAATTTACAGCGAAAGAAACCACCTGTAAGATGCTGATTGATAAGATTAGAATTTCGTTTCGGCAATTTTTCTTCACATTGCTGTCGATTCCAAAATCCATTGAATTTATTCGAGACCATAAACTTTGGCAAGGGTTTTCTCGCTATAGTTGGGTTTCTCGTTTTTTGCTCATTATTGCAGTATTGCTTGGGCTAAAATTTTTGAGCATCGCCTTTAGTGCTTTTGACTCAGAATCTGCCAGTGTTTTTGGTATGATGGGCAACATGATCACCACAGCTCCCGAAAAACTGAGCGAAGTTTATAGCTTCTTGTTTGATGGTGGTATGCGCTATGCCATGTTGTTTTTATTGGAAGTTCTCATCTTTCACGTTAGTCGTCGCACCCTCGAAATTCTGATTCAGAAAGAAGGGGATACTTCTTTCAACACCTTCATCAATGCACAAATTCGAATGTTTAAGGTAGTATTGCGGGCCTGGATTACCGAAATTATTATCGTTGCCCTGCTTAATGTCGCCCTCGGATTTGTGTCGTCGCCAGAGTTTGTTAAAGAAACCATTGCATTCTTTATTGGCTGTTATTTCCTCGGTCTTCCGATTCTGGATAACTACTTTGAGCAATTCAATATGACGATCAAAGAAAGTTTTAAGTATGCTCAAGAATACATCGGCATAGCTCTTGCTGCTGGATTAGTAGTTAAGTTGGCCTTTTACATTCCGGTAGCAGGGCCTATCATTGCTCCGTTTGTAGTGGCAGTAACGGTTTCGTTGGTCCTCTATGACTTATCCGACTTGCATCTCCTTGGCGGAAAACTGGCAACCAAATTGACAGAATACGATGAACAATAAGATTTTTCCTGTTTCTATATTTTTGCAACAAATGGCGCAAGCGCCAGATTTGCTGGAAGAATTAATGGCTCAAATTCCAGTGTCCTTGCATAAGCAAAGACGCATACCTGGCAAATGGAGTATACACGAACACGCCTGCCACCTGGCAGATGTACACGAGATGCTCATCCAACGATTTGAGCGTTTTCAACAAGAAGAACGACCTATTTTCCAACCATTTCTTCCTGGAAAAAGCGTGCCCGACGGGCACTTACTTGATATGGATTTGGCGAAAGCCATAGCCCAATTTAGGCTCGAACGCAGTCAATTGTTACAATTATTGGAAAGCTTTTCTGCTGAAGACTGGGCAACTCAAGCCACGCATCCGGAGTACAAACAATACTCTGCCCTAATCCTGGCTCGGCATGTGGTGATGCACGATCACTTTCATATGTACCGCATCGAAGAATTGTGGCTCACTGCCGATGATTATCTACGCAACTAGCGATATACAAACCGCCATTCATTCAGATAATTGAGCATATCACTCACTCGGTCGTCATTGGCCTGCAGCCATAAATACCCGGCACCATCTTCTTTTTGGGTAATGAAATAACAGAACGTTTCGAAGTATTTCTCATCGATCAGATCACCGTACAATTGCACATAAAAATCCCACCAAAAGCCTTGGTTATCTTCTTCTAATTCTTTGAGGTGGTTTCCAATTTTGAGCATAGAATTATAGAACTTCTGTTCGCGTTCGGGTTGCTCGCCTTCCGCAATTTCATCATTAACGTGCATCATCGACAGCATTAGTTCGGCACTTTTGAAACCTTCTGGGTCATCACCTCCAGCACCTAAATAAATTTTCTTGACTCGTGGCGCATATTCATCCAACTGTAATATTTTGAATAAATATTCCAGTGCATAATCAGCTCGTTCTGACTCGGGTTCGAGCAGCAAGAAAAAACTAAGCCCCAACATAGCCTGTATGTTCTGCTCTGCGTCTAATTTGGCGAAAGCCAACAAATAATGGCTACTGGAGTGATACGGGTTGGTCTTGATAGCACGAATAAGTGCTTTTTCCGTTCTTTCCAGGTCTCGGAGGTGATAATACGCCAGCCCAAGGTTGTAATGTAGCAGGTAATTATCGGGATAGGAGGACAGCCCCTTTTTAAAAGTACGCACCGCCTTGAGATGCCGACCTTCGATATCATAAATATTGCCGAGCATGACGTAAGCATCGGCCATAAACTTACTTTGCTTGGTTTTCAGGCACTTTCGTGCAAATGTTTTGGCTTTGCGGTAATTGCCTTGTGCATAATAAGCATAACCCAGCTGATAAAGGACCAAGCCCGACTCCTCGTCTATTTCCAATGCTTTGCGGTATACTTCTATAGCTTCGTCATATTTTTCACTGTCGTGCAATGCGACGCCTTGTTCGACTAGTTGCTGTACCTCGTCTGACACCTGAGCTTGCGCAAAATGGATACAACAAATAAAAAGGAAGATTTGCAAAAGTTTATTCATGAGCTTTTAGTTTGATGATTTTAGTGTCGGGTCAAAATTATAAACAAATGAAATTTCGTCTTAAGTAGTTAGACGGAATTATGAAATTTCACTTATCCATAACTTTGATCCGTCACTTAGGCTCCGAAAAGATAGATTTGTATAGCTACAAAATACAAAAAAGACCCTTCAAAAAAACTTGAAAGGCCTTATGGAGATTGTCTTCCGTTTCCGGAAATTATAAGAATTTAACATCTAAAGTGGGTATTACTCTTGAGGCACAGCACCTCTCCGCTCTAATTCTTCCCGAATGTTCTTTCGGTACTGTGCATCGCTGTGGCCGATCTTAAAGGCCAAAATCATCAACAAAACAGGAATCAGAAATAGCCCATGCACTGCTCCATAAATAGCAACACCAAACATAAAGCCAATAAATACAGAGGCTGTAATTTTTCTGGATTTCAACTTTTTTTCTTCGGCCACTAATTGTTCAAGTGGCATATTTTCATAGTCTTTGCCTGACAACATAAATATTAGTCATTTATAAAATCAAAGTTCTGCACTTTCGTGCAATTTTTAAATTTCAATCATCACACCAATACTCGGTATCAGGCTTCCCTGGTTGTTATCGATGGTCTTTAGATCATAACGTTGCTCATCTGTTGGTGCATCAGGATTGACGATCACACCGTCTCCGATCGGCATATTGTCTTCGTCCAATGGTCGATCCAATATCAATTGTGGCAAAGCCACTGCATCGGAGGTGAGATTTTCTAAGTCAAGATACACATTCAGACTCCACTTGTCAAAAAACCATTTTTTGTCCACTCGAAGATCGATGGTATTGCTCGCTGACGCTCGCTCCGAGTTTAGTAAATTATAGTTTGGAATTCCGCGGCCATTCACGTCCCAATTTTGTACCAAAGCAGAGACATCAGAAAATGGTGTAAAAGGAAGCCCCGTTTGGAAACGCCAGTTGACTCCAATTTCCCAGTTGTTGCCAAATCTTTTACCGATAGCCAAATTTAGGATGTGGCGGGAGTCCCAACTAGAAGGTACAAATTCCCCTTTGTCGTCTTTAAATTCACTCCATCCCAAAGTGTAAGAAGCTATTCCATAAAAGCCTTTATACAATCGTTGCTGATACAAAAATTCTAGCCCGTATGATCGACCTTCTGATTCTGGTGTCGCTGGCTCATTACCGATAACGCCAAAATCACCACCCAGATTAGCCAAAGAAACGCGATCTCGTAATAGGAATGGATAGTTATCATAATATTTGTAGTATCCTTCTACTGTTATTTTTGACTTACTGGCAGTATTAAACTCTACCCCTGCCACCAAATGATTCGACTGAATGTATTTGATATTGTTGGCTTTGTTGACAAACTGACCATCTTCTTGATACCCTAAAATGGTATATGGCGGCAATTGATAATAAATCCCGGTATTGAAATTGAAAGAAAGTCGATCTGTAAAGGCATAAGCCAAGGAAAACCGAGGCGAAAACTGCTCCAATGGATTGCTCATATCATCTGAGTAGTCATTTGCATCTGCCCGAAAACCAAGGCTAAGAATCAAGCGTTCGCTCAAAAATTTGCGGCTGGCCTGTCCGAAAAAAGAATACTTATTCAAATCAAATTCTGTAAAAAAGTCGATCGTCTCTGATCCTTGAGAAGTAAAAATTCGATTGAATGTACTATTATTAAACTTGGCATATTCATAGCCTACGCCATAGTTGAATTTATAGTCACCAACTCTCAGCGTTTGTTCGATGCGAAGTTTATTTTCAATTTCCTGAGACTTGTAGCGCAAGATTAGGTTGTCCTCACTACTATCGTCATTCTGAAAATACTTTTCTGCTTCATTATTGAGCATATTTCGGCTGAGTACGAAAGTCAAAAAGCCATTTTCTTGATAGCGTTTGTAAACCAAGCCGTTGGTATAATTCCACTGTGGTGAAACCGGCAGATTATTCAACAGATATTGTTGTTCTTCGGTTTCATTCGCATCCAAGTTGAGTTCAAACTGATCAATCGCACCTAAACCAATGAAAGTCAGCTCATTTTTCTTATCAATTTTATACTTCACTTTGGCCTGAAAATCATTGTAAGTAGGCAAAAAAGGCAAACCTAATGCCTGAAATAAAAACTGCAAATACGACCGACGAGCTGAAAACAAAAATGTCGTTTTATCACTAAGCGGCCCTTCCAAGGTCAAACCAATATCCGTAGCACTTAGCATAAAGGTTCCGCCTAGTCGATCATCCCGACCATCGCGTTGCTTAAAATTAAGCACAGAACTCAAGGTATTGCCTCGGTTAGCCGGAAATGCACCACTATAAAAATCGACCTCTCGGATAAAATTGACATTGATAAGTCCCACCGGGCCGCCTGAAGCTCCCTGCGTAGCAAAATGGTTGATATTTGGTACTTCCACATCATCCAGGTAAAAGCGATTTTCATTCGGCGCCCCTCCACGGATGATCAAATCATTTCGAAAAGAAGCCGTAGAAGTTACCCCCGGCAAGACCTGAATCACCTTGGAAATATCGCGATTGGCCCCTGGATTTCGCTGAATTTCAGCTACTCCAACCGTTCGCAAAGAAACCGGACTTTCTTCGGTTTTCCGAAAGGGAGAAGCTTTTACCACGACTTCTTCCAGCTCTTGAATCGTTTCGCTCAATTGAAAATTGACAATGGCAGGCTTGGAGTTTGTAATCTGTACCTCAAATTCTGTTTTTTCATTAAATCCGATGTAAGATGCGCGCACATTGTACAATCCAGGTTCGAGACCAGTAATTTCATAATTACCATCTAAGTCGGTAGTCGTACCAAAATCGGTGTCTAACACCAAAATATTGGCAAACATCACTGGCTCGTTATTGATGGCATTGGTCACTTTACCTTTAACGACGCCATTTTGCGAAAGCAGAATACTTGCCCAAAACAAGAAAACAAGTGTAAAAATTGTCGATGATTTCATGGATCTGTTTTAAGATATTTTAAGCTAACAATGTTTATATGCGATGGTTATTAAAAATGCCAAAAACTCATTTACTATTTAAAAATACTTTTTACTATTTTTAAATACACATTCAAAACATCAGACCCCAAAAATTGTTTTGAAACAGAAACATAATATTTACAGCCAAAACACAGCAAATGAATTATTCGCTTTTGCGCGACCTGATCAATCAACTCGAATCTTACCAGCAAGACCATACAGCTACAGATATGGCCGGGTTTTCGCTTTGGCTGTACCAGCAATACCACGGTCAAGAAGCTACCCCTCCGGAAAATCCCTACCAAGGCAGCTATGACGATCAGCTAGCCATCGCCACAGGTACGCTGCACAAGCATTTGCGCCACTATATGAAGACCGTGCTTAAGCAACACGATATGAGTAGCGAACATGATTTTAGCTATCTGGCTACGCTCCAAAATTTTGGTGATTTACGTAAGTCCGAACTCATTGAGCTCAACATGCACGAGTTTTCTTCTGGTATGGAAGTCATTCGGCGCCTGTTGCGCCTCCAACTTATCGAAGACTTTAACGATCCGGACGATGGCCGTTCCAAGCGGGTACGAATTACCGAACAGGGAAAAACTCTTTTTCAGGCATTGCTCCTGGATATGCGCAAAGCGAGTACCATTTTGGGCGCGCCCCTCTCTCCCACCGAAAAAATTCAATTATTATCTTTGATTAATAAGTTATTGCGATTTCATCAGCCCATTTGGCATGAAAATCATAACGAACCGCTGGAAGATATCCTTCAAAAACTCAAACTCAACTCAAAATAATGCACCTAATCATTGCTGCCGACTCCTTCAAAGATGCCCTCTCCGCTGATCTGGTTTGTACCTCCATTGCGCGAGGTCTTCAGCAAGCACTTCCCGATGCACATGTTACGTCTCTTCCACTTGCTGACGGTGGCGAGGGTACAGCCACGCTGCTTACTCGTTATGCCAATGGTCATCTGGTGAGTTTGCAGGTCGAAGACCCTCTCGGCAGGAAAGTAACGGCTATGTACGGCCTTCACGCCATTCGGCAAACGGCTTTCATGGATATGGCGACGGCTAGTGGCTTGGAGCTATTGCAACCACACGAGCGCAATCCTATGAAAACCAGCACTTTTGGCACAGGTCAACTCATTCGACATGCGATTCAGAAAGGAGTCAACGAAATTGTGCTGGGTATTGGTGGCAGTGCCACAAACGATGGCGGTATGGGCATGGCGGCTGCACTTGGCTATCGTTTTTTGGACGAAACTGGTCAGGAACTTCCACCTTTAGGCGAAAGCCTGGCGCTTGTCAGGCAAATTGACACTACTAAGGTCATCAAAGAGCTTAAGGAGGTACAAGTAAAAATATTATGCGATGTCGATAATCCGCTTTACGGGCCGCGCGGTGCCGCCCATGTATATGCTG
>JALEHC010000448.1 GCA_022763215.1 Saprospiraceae bacterium | reverse complement strand
ATTATAGTCGTATCTCTTTTGCATTGCCCAACCTCACCGAAGGCTCTATCATCGAATATGAATACGAACTCTATTCCGATGCTGTTTTCACCCTTCGTCCTTGGTACTTTCAGCAAGCACTACCTGTTCGGTACAGCGAATACAAGGTTGCTAATCAGTCTTATTTCACCTATACCATGATCTCCACAGGTTTACCCAACAAAGAAATTATCGAGCTTGATGAAAATACGACCGAATACCGAGATGGTGATCTGAGCATCACGATGGGGCCAGCCTTATATACTATGAAAAATGCGCCAGCCATGGTGGAAGAACCTTATATCACGACTATGGACGACTATCGTACCAATATCCGGTTTCAGCTAAAGGATTATTCTCTTCCTGGCAAACCCAAAGTTGAAGTTTATACAACTTGGGAAAATGCAGCGAAACGTTATGAAAAGGAATTTGTTAAACCTCATGAAAAGAAAGCCAAAAAACTAATCAAAGTACTACAACCTCAATTAGATCAGGCATCAACTCCCCTTGAAAAAGCCCAGATACTTTACAACTTTCTTGTTGAAAAATATATCTGGAACTATGAATCCGGTATTACCTCCGAAGCTACTGTCGAAGATATTCTGGATGGCAAACCAGTCAACTACGCAGCCGTCACGCTTTCCTTTATTGCAGGGCTTCGAAAATTGGATATCCCCGCCGCCCCTATCCTTTGTTCTACTCGCTCAAATGGGAAAGCGTATCCATCTTATCCGATTATGACACAATTTGACCATGTCTTAGCTATGATCGAATTAGGTGAGAATGCCGTATTTATAGATTTATACGAACCCTACCTTCCTTTCGGGTACATCCGCCCGGATGCCCTTAATCAAATCGGGTTTCTGGCAAAGGAAGACAATCCGATTTGGGTAGATATTATTCCACAGGCAGGTTCCGAACTGATTGGCTCCGACCTCGCAGTATCGCCGGATGGTTCGGTTGAGGCCAAACTCGTGTTTCGTTCTACTGGTATGGATGGATTTTATGAGCGTTCTCTTCATTATCAGGATTCGACTGGTGCTTACTGGAATGAGCGCTCCAGTTGGATGATGGAAGATTTTGACATACTCGACCTTAAAACTTCCGGTCTTGAGCCCCCAGCCAAGCCGCTTACTACGCGCATGAATGTGATTGCACCTGAGGCAGCAACGGTAATCGACGACTACATCTATTTATCGCCTTTCTTGTATACGGCTTTCGCCGAAAACCCATTTAAAATTGCTGACCGTAACTTCCCGGTTGATTTTCCATTCCCATTCGATCAAAGACAAATCATTAAAATAAAAATCCCAGAGGGGTATCAAGTGGAAGAATTGCCGGAAAAGGCAATGGTCAAATTGAATAATGATGCCGCTTCCTTCCTTTTCAACACCAAAGAGCAGGAAGGCTTCATCCAATTAATGTGCGAGTTAGATATTAACCAAATCATATTTTACCCTGAGCAATATTCAGCCGTCAAACAAATGTTTGAGCAAGTCGCCGAAAAAATCGGAGAGCAAATTGTATTCAAAAAAATTGAAAAATAAACAACATCATTAGGTATGAATTGGTAGTTACCGGCTCCAATAGCAATATGCAGACTAAGCTATCACTGCCTTCCTTTCTGCCATCCGTACTACATGAACGAAACTGGAATGAATCATGAAAAACTTTTTAATCTTACTAACTATCTTCCTATTTGGCTACAGCCAAATGGCACACGCATCAAAAGGCCCGATAAAATGGGGTAAAATTCCACAAGAACACCTCGATATGAAGGTGTATGATAAAGACTCCTCCGCAACAGCAGTCGTCCTTTGTGATTACGGAACACTGGAATTCAATCTTTCAGAAGGAAATCTGGACTACCTATTCGACCATCACAAAAGAATTAAAATTCTCAATAAAGCAGCCATTGATGAATGGGGCGATATCAGTATCGTACAATATGGAGACGATGAACTGTCCGGCCTGAAAGCACAGGTGATTTTGCCTAATGGCGAAGAGTACGAAGTCAAAAGACGCGATATCTTCGAAGAAGATGTCACAGATGGCTACAAAGTCTATAAGTTTTCATTCCCTAATCTGGTTGAGGGTGCGGTAATCGAATATAAATACAGAATCGAGTCCGGAGATATTCTTACGCTTCACCCTTGGTATTTCCAAACCAGTATACCTACTATATGGAGTGAATATCGCCTTGATATTCCAGAATGGTATAGCTATGTAACCATTAATAGAGGTCGCCCTATTGATATTGTAGAAAAGGACGAAAGAAACGGTAGCTTGATGGTTCCTGGTTATGCAGAGACAACGCTTGGAGACCAGACGAGAGTTAGAAGACGAGGCTTTAATAGGGTTGATGCCAAAATTGACCTATTCCGCTTTGTTCAGAAAGATGTTCCAGCCCTTATTGAAGAGCCCTTTATTACGACTATGAATGATTACAGAGCATTTATACAGTTCCGACTTAATTATGTGGCTTATCCTCGTGAAGGAATAAAACAAATATTACCGACTTGGCCAAAGTTGGCGTCCATGCTGCTCGAATCAAAGTATTTTGGAAAACTTTTCAATGAAAAGAAAGAAATTAAAGACATCCTGAAAGTCACAGACCCACTCATGAAAGATGTAGAGGACAAAGACAAAGCACTCGAGATCCTTTACAAGTTTGTGGCCGAAAATATGGAATGGAACGGTAAGATCAGAAAATATTCAGAAGACCTCGAGGAATGTTTTGAGCAAAAAAGTGGTAGCAGTGCCGACCTTAATCTGATGTTGCTAGCTTTGCTTCGCCATTATGAAATAGAATCTTACCCCATATTAGTCAGTACCCGTGAAAATGGTAGAGCTATAGACTTGTATGCTATTGAAACCCAATTTGATCACGTTTGTGTATTGGCAAAATACGGTGAACAGTATATCGCTATTGATGTAGATGACCTGGATCGTCCGCTTGGTTTTCCACGAATTAGCTCACTTAATGGAACTGGCTGGTTAGTTGACGACGAGAATTTGCAATGGATACAAATGCCTACACCAGGTGGTAGGATGGTATCCTCAGGGCAATTCAAAATGGATGAAGAAGGAAATCTGGCAGGTACCATGGATTACAAATTTGAGGGTTATCCAGCGATCAAGGTCATGTCCTTGATCGAAGACGACAAGGAATACAAGTTTATGTATGAAGAGCTCAAAGAAATGTATCCAGATATGGAAATGAGCAATATTCAATTTGAGCAAGGAGAAGATGCTAATATCAAAGTAACTACCGAATGTACTATTCCCGAAGCAGCTCAAGTAATTGGTGATTTGATTTATATTACTCCAACCATTGAACCTGACTACCTGGAAAATCCATTCAAGCTAGAAGAGAGAACCTATCCAGTGGATATTCCTTATCCAAACACCCATCAATTGATCATCAATATTGAAGTACCAGATGGCTATGTAATTGATGAACTACCAGAACCTGTGCGCATGAGTATGCCAGAGAAAGGCGCATCTTTTCAGTTTTTGGTTAACAAAGT
>JALEHC010000447.1 GCA_022763215.1 Saprospiraceae bacterium | reverse complement strand
CTTTTTGTTGAGAACAAAGAATATGGGACCGCATTTTTCAAGACCTTCAAGGTTCTCAAAATACTGGCCAAAGACAAATATCAAACGCCCGAAGGGCTCATTAAATACCTCACGCTGGCAGCCGATATTGTGGCAGCGGATTCGGTTGATCAAATCAAAAGCATACTCGATGCAGCTATATTGCCGATTGGTAGTTTTCGCGTAAAGCGCTACTCCAATCGTTCGGTTTTCATTAATGCGTATGTAGGTGCGGGTCTTGGCAGCGAATGGATAGATAATGCGGGCATTACCGACAAATGGGGCTATCAGTTTAGTCCGTTTGCTCCCATCGGGATTGATGTAAGCTGGGGTTCCAGAAAAACATCAGCGGACTCTCCTTTTCAGACCAAAGGTCGATCATCAAGTTTGTTTGTCTCCATAGTCGATCTGGGTGCAGTAGTGAGTTACCGCTTCCAAACCAATACGAACCCTGAAGATACCCTAACGGTTGGAAGTTTGCCGAGTATACAATGGGAACACTTACTGTCGCCGGGCGTATTTTATGTACGTGGCTTTAAAAACTCCCCCTTGGCTTGGGGTATTGGTGCTCAAATGACACCTCAATTGCGCGATATCAAATCGCTGGAAGATATTACACTAGATCGTGCCAATGCTTTCCGCTTTTCAACATTTATTGCAGTTGACTTGCCTCTATTGACTATTTCCAGTAAAAATGATGGGGAAATAGTTTCCATTGATATGCAACGTCAGATCGTCAATCAGTTGCAACGTGAAAAGGATGAACTAACCTCGCAAATGCTCGTCTCAACCTCTGACGAAGAACGCAAACGTTTACGCAAAGCCATCAAAAGTAAAGACAAGGCCCTCAAAAAGGAAATCAAAAAACTTGATCGTATCCTGTTGGATTAGTGCCATTTACAAGCTATTTGATGCCGCTTTCGCAAAAAGGCAGTTAGAAAGTATGACTTTTTTAATTTTTTGCGTTATTACAAATAGTGTGCGTTTTACACCTATTCACGCATGCCAGCAAAAGTCCTAATTTTGAAAGCGGAAAACAAATCCCCGATGAAGTGCTATGTTTACACCTTGTTCCTGTTTACTTTTAGTCTGATGATACCTTCTCTGCTCAATGGTCAGCGAATTGACCGAGCTAAAGACAAGTTGGAAGAATATCGATCAGAAAACTGGCCTCCCAAACGCCCTCACTATCGACATACCTTGGGCTATACCCTTCAAGATAAATTTAAAAAACATACCGAGTTTTGTGGCTTTGCCATAAGTGGCAGAAGACGAGACTACGTGCCCGACGATATTACCAAATTCCTGGGCAAACGCGACCTCCGTACTCGGGTGGAAACAGCCGACATCAGAGGTGGTAGTCTACTCAATTATATTTTCAAGATTGAAGAACTCAATTATTCTTTTGACGATATCAGCTATTCGCCTACCCGTATCTTTCGAATGGGACAAATAGCCGATCAATTTGTCGTCAACCCAGATGCTAGTTTTGACTCTTTTTTACTTACTAAAAACTGTAGTGGTTATCTAAAAGCAGCACTAGATGCAGGAATTGAGCCGCCTTATGCTGCTTTTGCTGCTGCCCTTAATACCGACGACCGCAAGGAGTCTTCCATTGTTGCGCTTTCTGGTTCTTTTATTTCGCCACTTCACCTTTTGCTGGAAAGCAATGACCAACGCACCGTTGAGGCATTGCTTAACCTATGGAGTTTTTACAAGGAAAATCCGACCTATATCAATAGAGCCTTCTACTTGCGTGAATTTGAAGGAGTCATGATAAAGCATGTTTCTACCGCCGAAGAAAACCTGCGCATTGAACGCGAACTTGGCTTGAATATTAATTTGCCGCTGGCGGCACACTTACAAGCTAATCTGGGTTGGGAAAATACTTCCCAAACTACATTCTCAGGTACCGATTGGGAGACGATCATTTTTGCTGATTTTAATGAAAATTACCGCAAAGAAGATTTGTTTTCACCTCTGCCAGGCCCAGACGAGATTGAAGAATATTTCCAGACCATCCAGCCGATTTATGAAAAAGCGCGCGACTTCCCTTTAATGACAGAAGGGGTGGAACATCGCCACTTTATGATCGTAGAGGGTATTCCAGAAGAAATGACACAGAATTATTGGGTATTGGATAATGTCAGCAAAGGAGTATACGAAGGCGAACCTGGGCTACAAGCTAATTATTTTCAAAATGAAGATGGCTCTTATGGTTGTCGTTTCACCATAATCGGACAGCCATCCAGCGATAATTTTAGAGGGCCCAATGCTTATCGACCAGGTAAACTAGATGTTTCGTACCAAATCAGAAGCCGCGAAGCAGTAGGTGGTGAATACTTAACCTTCAATGTAAATCACGAAATTCAGACTAGTTCTCATCCCATTGCAGAGATCAAGGAAGGAGAGTTTGACCTGAGCAAAAAGGAAGACCGTAAATTTGCATTTCAATGGACCTTTGATATTGTCATCGAAGACGACGAAAATCCGGTAGATTTTGCCGAAAGGCCATTCATAGAAAACCTGGT
>JALEHC010000446.1 GCA_022763215.1 Saprospiraceae bacterium | reverse complement strand
TGTATACTGCTGAGTTGATTCCGTGCATTTTTTTCATTTCGCGAAAGCGGAAACCACATTTTTCGAGTATACGCTGGGATGCACTATTAGCTGGATCGATAATGCCGATGGCTTGGGTGATGTGGGGGAATTGCTGGGCGAAAGTGACCAAGTGGAGGGCAATTTCGGTACCCCAACCTTGTCCCCAATATTGTTCGAAGAGGGAATATCCGATCTCTATCTCATTCGGTTTGAGGTAGGTAAATTTGGCTAAGCCGACAAAATCATTATTTGCCGAAAGGCGCACCTCATACATACCTGCCTCCGCATGATCTTTGCCCAAATCCATGACTTTCAGAAATCTTTCTTTGGCCGCTTTTTCCTTAAGTGCATGGCCAGTAATGTGCTTCATGACTGGCAAACTTGAAGACATCAAAACATAGTTGGACTCACTAGCGGGCGTAAATTTTTGATAGAAAAAATGTTGGCTGTTCGGTATCATCTTACAATTTTGCAGCCAGATGACTTGCTTGATAAATTGCTCGTTTGGCATCCAATTCTTTGGCTTCTTCAGCACCTCCGATCAAATGTACCTGTTGGCCAGCCGCTTCAAGTTCTGCTTGTAATGCACGAAGCGGCACCTGCCCCGCACAGATGACTACATGATCTACCTCCAGCAACTGTGGTTCGCCTGCTACCAGAATATGAAACCCGCGGTCATCGACCTTTTCATAAGAAACATTCGCCAGTTTGCGTACCTGTTTCATCGTTAAGCTTGCCCGATGTATCCAGCCAGTAGTTTTACCGAGACCTGCGCCATGTTTACCACCCGAACGCTTTAGCAAATAAATCTCGCGCGCCGGTGGAGCCGGTTGTGGCGTAGTCACTGCTCCGGCCTCTTGATATTGCATATCTACGCCCCACTCTTGCATATAAGTTTCAACATCCAAACTTGGATTGGTATGCGCAGTATCATGCGCTAAAAATTCGGCCACATCAAAGCCAATTCCGCCAGCTCCGACGATAGCCACCTTACCACCCACTTCTTTTTGGCGATACAGTACATCCACATAATCCAGTACTTTAGGGTGATCGGCCCCTTCAAAAGTGACTTGTCGTGGCCTTACGCCAGTAGCCAACACAATTTCATCGTATGAACCATCAATCAGCTCTTGAGCAGTCACTCGATGATTTAGCGAAAGCTGCACCCCATGCTTATCGATCATAGCCTGAAAATATCGGATCGTATGGCCATACTCTTCCTTGCCGGGAATGACTTTTGCCATATTAAACTGACCACCAATGCTCGGCTCCGCTTCGAAAAGATGCACTTCGTGTCCACGTTCTGCACTCAGCGTTGCGCAAGCCAAACCCGCAGGGCCAGCTCCGACCACTGCAACTTTCTTTTTATGAGTTGCTGGCGGAAAATTAAGTTCTGTTTCGTGGCATGCACGCGCATTGACCAGACAAGAACTGAGTTTCATTTCAAAAGTATGATCAAGGCAAGCCTGGTTGCAGGCGATACAAGTATTAATTTCTTGTGGACGCTTTTCGATTGCCTTGCGAACCAATTCCGGATCAGCCAAAAATGGTCTGGCCATAGATACCATATCTGCGCAGCCCTCTTGCAAAACCTCCTCCGCTACATCCGGCATATTGATTCGATTGGTAGTGATGAGTGGAATATTGACCTCACCCATCATACGTTTGGTTACCCATGCAAAACCAGCTTTGGGCACTACGGTACCGATAGTCGGAACACGCGCCTCATGCCAACCTATGCCTGTATTGATCAAGGTAGCACCTGCTTTTTCTATAGCTTTCGCCAAATGAACCACTTCCGGCCAAGTACTACCACCCTCTACCAAATCGAGCATGGACAAGCGAAAAATAAGTATAAACTGTTCTCCTACTTTTTCGCGAGTTCTTCGTACGATTTCGATTGGAAACTTGATTCGACTTTCATAATCACCACCCCATTCATCCGTTCGGTGATTGGTACGTTTGACGATAAACTGATTAATCAGATAGCCCTCTGAGCCCATGATTTCGACACCATCATAGCCTGCTTGTTGGGCCAAAGCAGCACAATTCACATAATCTTCGATAGTTTGTTCGACTTCTTCCCCACTTAGCTCTTTGGGTACAAACCGATTAATAGGAGCCCGTAAAGGAGACGGAGCTACCAAGTTTTTATGATAACCATAACGGCCACTGTGAAGAATTTGCATACAAATTTTGCCCCCTTCTTTATGAACCGCTTCCGTAATGACTTTATGTTTGTCCGCTTCTTCGGGAGTAGTAAGCATTGCTGCATGAGGACCCACACAACCTGCCAGATTAGGAGCAATACCTCCGGTAACGATAAGGCCGACTTGTCCACGGGCACGTTCTGCATAAAAGACAGCCGCGCGTTCTAGTCCGCCGGGTATTTCTTCCAAGTTGGTGTGCATGGAGCCCATGAGGACTCGATTTTTGATAGTTGTAAATCCAAGATCAAGTGGAGCGAGTAACTTATCGTACATAAGGTATGTTAGTTATGGTGTCTTATTCAAACAATAGATTTATCCATTCTGCTACGCAGGCTGGTTTTTCTGAGCCTTCGATTTCGATCGTACAATTTAAAAATATTTTGAGGCCCTGTGGCATTTCTTCATATTTGGCCAAGCTTGCTTTTAAACGTACTCGGCTATCAACCAATACTGGTTGAGGAAAACGAACCTTGTTGAGGCCATAGTTGAGTCCCATTTGAACACTTTTGATTTGGAGGACTTGCTCAATCAAGTGAGGCATCAAAGATAAAGACAGGAAGCCATGCGCTAGTGTTTTGCCGAAAGGCGAAAACTGTGCTGCCTTTTCCGGATCAGTATGAATCCACTGTTGGTCATGTGTTGCATCTGCAAAAGTCTGTATCATATGCTGATCAACGGTAAGCCAATCAGAAGATGGCAAAGTTTTGCCCTGATATTGCTTTAGGCTGTCTAAATTATCAAAAAGCATAGGAATTCAGGTTTTATTGGCTGCGCAATTTGTCGAGCAGTTTGTTGAGTTGGCTGGCTTCTTCTCCCGTCAGATTACTGAGAATTTTATCAAGTTCATTCATACGATCATCCAACTGTGCCAGTAAGTTAAGGCCTTTTTGAGTAATGAGGATGCGGGTAGCTCTTTTGTCGAGCGTGCAAGGGCGTTTTTCCAATAATTCTTTTTTGAGGAGTCGGTCGATAATTCGGGATGCATCCGACATTTTATCAATCATTCGCTCGCGAATTTCGAGTATAGTAAGGGGCAATTCACCTTTATGACCACGCAAGATGCGCAGAATATTAAATTGTTTTTGTGTAATACCAAAAGGATCTAATACTTCCTTAATTTCCGTCGCTAGCCAACTAGCAGACTGAAGGATATTCACCCTTAGATGATGAAATTCACTGTAATACCTGGGTTTTGGAGGTTTCGATTTTTGGTTCATTGGTTTTTGTTTTGGATGGCTATCGGCCATCAAGATGTAAATTTGTTTCGGTTTCTTTTTTCAAAAATGATTGCTTGTTGCTTGCAAGACTAATATATAATAATTGAAAAAGAAATTTTGTTTCAGACAACTTTCCTGCTTCAGTTCAAAGCCTCTTTTCAATATCATCTGTTTGTATTCTCGCAAATCATACTGATGAGGATGTAAAATATCCCCTGGAATTTGCTGAAAAACAAACTTAAAGAAAGAATAGTTGTGTGCGTCAACTGATATAATCAATTGCCCATCAGGTTTTAATGCAGCGCATACATGATCCAAGGATTTTTGTAAATCTGCCACATGATTGATCGCGTTCAGACAAAATACATAATCGTACTTTCGTTCGGGTATCCATTGCTCAAGTGGCTGAGCAATAAAGCGAGTATTGGGGTAAGCAGATGGCTGAAAGTGAGGCAATTGTGCAGCGTATTGCTCTAAAAGCGGATCAACGGCATCTACAGGGTTTTCACGAAAGTGAATAAAAATACCTGCCGGTCCACAGCCTGCATCCAATAATAAGTCAGAAGGCTTAATTGGTAATTCCAGCTTTCGCAAAACGCGTTGCCAGTAGGCTTCTTTTTGCCGGAGATAGTCTTCTGGCGTTTTGGAGCGTAAATAATTTTTCCACCAGCGGATTTCAGCAGCTTGCGCAATTTGCCAGCGCCAATTCATAGATTTGATATTTTTTTTGTAAACTGCATGCTAAGTTAATTGTTTGATCAATAATGTAAAGTTTCAAAGTACATCCGCTATGCTTTTTTCTGTCGGCACCAGAGTTCGTTTTAAGCACACCAAAGACCTTGGTACAGTCACTGCATTGCTGGATGGCAATATGGTATCGGTTCAATTGGAAGATGAAGATCTGGAAATTCCAGCTTTTGTTGATGATTTAATTCGGGCAGAGGATTACTTTGATGCAAACCCTTCGGTGAAAGCGAAGATCGTTCCGGGCAAAAAAAAGAAAGTCATCAAACCACCGGAACGCCCTGATGCAGAACAACAATATTTGATTATCAAGAGCTTAGGGATTCAATTGGCTTTTGATCCGATTGTGCGTCCTGACGGAATAACGGAGAAATACGAGATTTACCTGATCAATGATACACCGTATGATGCGCTAGTTCGCTTTACTTTGTATTTGGCTGGAAGGATGAAATTTCGCCACGATGCCAAACTCGAGTCTGTGAGTATGCATCATTTGGGCGAATTAGAGTTTGACGAACTCAATGAACAACCCGTTTTTGAGTGTCAGGTTTGGAAAATAACGACTCTGGGCACTGGTAGCGAGATGAACAAAACGATAAAGATCAAACCAAAACAATTCTTCAAAAATATCCGAACAGCTCCTATCCTAAATAAACAATGCCATCATTATCGCGTATTTGACAAACTCAAAGCAGATGAAACAGTTACGGATAAAAGGAAGGAAGATTTAAAAACCTACACCAAGCGCAATGCACGACCGGTTTCTTCTATGGAGACTCCTTTACGCAAGGTACGGTATGATATCTCCGAGCTGTCTGAATTTGTCAATGAAATTGATCTGCATATCGAAAAGCTACATGACAATCCGCGTAAATTGGATAATGGTCAGATTCTTCGCATCCAACTAGCTCATTTTGAACAATATATCAACAAGGCCCTTCGACTAGGAGTCGATCGAGTTTTTGTAATTCATGGTGTAGGCGAAGGTCGACTAAAGAATGCGATAGCTACGCGTTTGATTCAGATGCCTCATATCAAATCTTTCAAAAACGAATACCATCCTCGCTATGGCTATGGCGCGACGGAAGTTCTTTTTTAAAGATCTCCGTCCCATTTCATTTCTCGTTGGCGCATCGGCATACTATCAATCAGGTCAAAAATAGGCTGAGTAGGTGTTATTTCTCTTTTTCGAAGCTTCACCCCACCATCTTTGCCAATAAGCAAAAGATTAAAACTATCCTTTGGCAAATCAAAGCGATCGTACAATTTTTCAGCTTTCCGAGACGTTATTTCGGTATTATTTACTTTCCCTCCTTCCGGAGAAACATGGATAATAAGTAAGTCCCGATCGACAACTCCTTCCTGTTTTTCTGAAAACAAGGAAAATTGCTCCTCAAATTGATCGGATTGCTCGGTCGGTGTGAATATCAGCAGCAATCTGTTTTGCCACTTATAATTATCTAATTCTTGTGCAGTCAAATGCGTAAGAAAAGTCATTGCCAAAATCATTGTGGTTAGTGGTTTCATTTCAATTTTATTTGGTTTGGAACAAATAAGCAACTACAAACGTACTAGTCATACACCCAAAAACATGATCACCATGAAAGCATCTATCTTCACTTTCGTACTTTGTGTATTCTTTTATGCCAATCTTTTTTCACAGGTAAAACTGGTTGCAGAACCAAAGGCTGAATATTTTGATTGGTTCCATAATCGATCTCAAACATCACATTTTTACCAGAATAATTCGGACTTATTGGTCTTCAGACAAAATGTACCAATAAGAACAGCGCCTTCTCCAGATGCAGATGTACTTACAAAACTGGAAATGGGCCAAACTGTTCACAACATCTCTTTCCAAGACCAAGCTATTCCAAAGGATAAACTTGATGGTTACAACGATATCTGGTTGCACGTAAAGGGGCATTTGCCGAAAGGCCAACCCTTTGAAGGCTATGTCTGGGGCACGCATTTGGCTAGAGGTTGGAAAACGGCTGATATCACCGGCGATGGTCAAAAGGAACTAATTATGCTGGGCGTATCCTCGCTTTCGCGAAATTCACCAAAAGATATTAATGGCGAATTACGCATCGTTAAAAACGGACAATTATTGGAACAAAAGACGCTCCCTGGTTTGTGTTTGTTTGAGGAGTGTGACAATAGTACGCTGCTCCGCATTCTGAAAAATACACCGCAACACGGCCAAGTAATTATCGAAGCCAGTACCATGACAATTGGCTGCTGGGCTGCTGTGGAAAAGACTTACCTCCACTGGAATGGCCAAGAAGTCGAGTTGATTTACCACGGTGAGCTGATTTCCGGAAAGGTTTATTCTCAAAACCCGATACAATTTTCGCATCCAGCCACTGAAAAAACAGAAACATGCGAGTACATCGGTGAAGATAAATATCACAATCCCAAATGGCGTTGCCGTACCGTCCAATCTGATGAAACGCCTACGGCAGTTGCTGTACGGGAGTAGGAGGATGAGGTGA
>JALEHC010000445.1 GCA_022763215.1 Saprospiraceae bacterium | reverse complement strand
TCTGCCCCTTTTTCTTGAAGCTTGTTCTTTTACATAAAAATTTAGTTCAATTTAATTCTCTTTCTTTCGGGTGGCCTTTAGTCGCCCTTTTTTTTAAAACTCTATCTGTTTTTAGCTACCTGACACTGAAAATCCGAAAAAACGAAGTCAGTTTCTGACTTCCGAAAACAGAACAGGGGGCCGACGGCCCCCTGCTTTTTTAGTTATTCTTCACCCCTCGCGCCACATATCGCCGCCCATCTTCGGCCAGCATTTCCACTATAAAAATACCCGATGGCAAGTCCGTGATATCAATAGCCGCACTTTTGTATGGATATCGCGCCAGTATTCGGCCCACGCCGTCATAAATCGTTACCTGCTCTGGTGTCACATTTGGCGAAAGCTGAAGCTCAACCGACTCGGTAGCTGGATTGGGGAATAAAGCGACCTTTTCAATGCCTGCTGGCTCTTCGGTTGCTGTTACCCAGAAGCAGGGGGTGTAACCGAAAATAGGATCAAAGTCAATTTTTAACCCAAAAATAGTATCAAGTTGTTCACTATTACCAACGAAGGCCTCCGTTTGAACACGAAAATAGGCTTGTGGTACTGGCATGGCTAATGAATCAGCCGTTAGATAATATGTACATTCTGAGACGTCGGCCATACAATAATATTGAGGTGCAATATCCTCCGCTGCAATAGGCCCGGCTACTTCATATATGTAATGGTCTATAATAAACGTACCTCGATAACATTCATCATAAAAATCAGCTTCTGCCCAGGAAATAGTTACAGGCTGATGAATCGCATGCACATATAAAAAGGAGCCACTTCCACCCCAACATCCATCAATGGTATTTGCTGTTTTATTGATAATTCTTTTTGTAAAATAGGCATCACTGAATGGTGGAGTAAAACGAGCATCTAATACACTATCAAAAGGTGTGTTTAAAACTTCTTCCCCAAAATCCTCATCAATATCTTCTGTGGCTAGAGGATCAAAACCAAAATATACCGTATCTCGATTACCTATAGCATCCTCGATGTAAAGGGCGGTTTCGAAATGTGGGGTGGTTTGGGCCATCATGGTACTTGAAACACTCAGAAAAGTGAGGATAAACAAGAGCTTCTTCGTTTTCATTTTGCTTTATTTTATTCCGGATAGAATTACAATTTACATCAAATTGTAACATTTACTAAAATTTCAGACTTGCATTTATGCAATCCGGCTACCCTTTGCATCTTATCCATAAACAAACCCAAAATCATGAAGAAATCATTCCTGTTCTTACTCGTTTCTATTTTTGCTTGCTCTTTGTTTGGGCAAAGGCTGATTCAAGGTACCGTCATAGAAGAAAAAACCGGAGAAGGCCTGATCGGTGCATCCATTATTATTCAGGGTACTTCCCTGGGCACTGTAACCGACTTTGATGGCCATTTTCAATTGGAAGTGCCGACGGACTCACTCACACTTCTTATCACTTATGTTGGCTTTAGCCCCAAATTAATGAAAGTGGAGGCCGCGAAAGGATCAGACAAACCCCTTCAACTTACCATCCCTATGAAAATGAATAGTGCAGCATTGGAGGAAGTGGTAGTCACTGGGTATGCAGCGCCATTGGTAGAAATGGATCATAGCACCAGTGGCATGGTTATCGCCAAAGAGTCGGCACACCTCAGAGGTAGCCGATCAAAAGCAAAGGATTATTATGTAGATGGCATTGCCATGAGCAGCGATTATGCAGCTCCGGCTACTTCTTATGCTGCACCAGCAGCACAGGCTGGTATGTTGACAGCCGGAGAAGTGAATGATTTCCAGAAATGGGAATTGTGGTCAGATTTGCGAGAAGAAGACCTCGCGACTCATGCAGATCTATGGAAATTGCAACCCAAACAACGTTATGTTGTGCAGCTCAAAACAGATGATGGCTTTCCGGTTTCTGGTGCAAAAGTCAAGCTGAAAGATAAAAATGGGACTAACATCTGGGCTACTTATACCGACAATACAGGCAAAGCAGAGCTTTGGGCCAATATGACCAACAAAAATGAAAACCCAGATCAGATTATCGTAGAATATGACCAACAAACTTGGCCCCTTCGCCGTATCCACACCTTTGATAAAGGGATTAATATGCTGAGTATCCCAACTGCTTGCCAAACAGAAATGAATATCGACATTGCCTTTGTGGTTGATGCAACTGGCTCTATGTCTGACGAAATCGAATACCTCAAAGCAGAGCTTTTGGATGTACTTCAACAGGTAAAAGACACTTTGCCAGATGCCAGTCTACGCCTCGGCAGTGTGTTTTATCGCGATAAAACCGATGCTTATCTCACCAAAAAAAGTGATTTTAGTTCCAACCTGAAAAAGACGATTGATTTTATCAAAGCGCAACATGCAGATGGCGGCGGCGACACTCCTGAAGCGGTTGATGCCGCTCTAAATGTAGCGATTAATGGCCTCCAATGGAATCCAAATGCAACAACCAAACTTCTTTACCTCGTACTCGATGCGCCACCACATTCAAACGAAGAGGATATCCTGAAAATGCACCAACTCAATCGTTTGGCGGCAGCCAAAGGAATACAAATTATCCCTGTTGCTTGCTCTGGCATTGACAAGTCTACTGAATACCTAATGCGCTCTATGGCGCTTTCCACCAATGGTAGCTACCTTTTTCTGACCGATAAAAGCGGAATTGGTAATCCTCATATCGAGCCCAGCACAGATGAATACAAAGAGCGTAAATTCAATGATATTTTGTTTGAATCTATTTTCAACCGAAGTGTCATTAGCAATTGCGAACAGCCTATTGCGGCCACTGACCTTCTACCTACGGATACTTTACAAGTGCAAATGGAGGGCGAATTGGCAGAAAAAGATCCAGCTCACAGCATTAGTTGGAAGTATTTTCCCAACCCCACCAAAGGGCAAGTCAATATTCAAGTAAATGGCTCGGTGGGAGCGCTTTATTTGACCGATTTTTCTGGAAAAATTCTCGAACGTATCCAGGTTAACGAACAAGAACGACTACAAATTGATATTCAGCAGTATCCGGCGGGTACGTATTTTCTCAAATATTTGTACGATGATGATCAGTTTCTAAGCGGGAAGCTTATTTTGGTACATTCTTAATTGAGCAATCAGGTCTTGTCCCAATCGGCGATTGAGTTGCCCTTGGTCAACTACTTTCAAAAACTGCATACCGCAGTACAATCGGGACAAGCCTTCCCTTCCTTCATAGGCCTGGGGCGGCAAATGCGGTACGCCAAACACATCTGGGTACAACAAATAGGCCACTTGGGCATCGAAGTATTGCATGTATACAAACAACTGCCGCAGTTCCTCGGCTTTCGGGCTAGCGTGCGTCAGCACGCGCCATTTGGTATCCAGTACTATTCGCCGACCATCCAATTCGAGTACCAAATCGGGGCGTATTTGGTGCTGTCGCCAAAAAGTACGAGAATGTTGTCGCCAGACGCGAATATCCTCCTTCGTACGCAACAATATTTCATACACATAAGCCTCGAACAAGCGATTCATATCAAACATCAATGCCAGTACCTGATGTTCGCCCCATCTGACATCCGGGCGTTGTTGGTCCAACAACAGTTGTGCCATTTGCAGGGCTTTTTCGTACTGTGGATGAGGTACCGTTTGCGAATGAAGCCGCGAATGATAATGGGCTTTGACGCCGCTTTCGCGAAAAATACCACTCAGATGCCTGACCATTAACTGCATTTCGTATGGCAGCGGTAGTTGTGCCATCAACTGCAAGGCCTTCAGCAATTGTTGATGAACCGGATGGTTCAAATCAAACTGATCTGATGCTGTAAAAAACTGCTCTTTTTGATTCAATTGGGCATGAAGCTGCTGCTGCAATAATAATCGTCCACGTAAAACGGAGGATGGTCCCTCTACCCGACGGTAAGCACGGAAAAGGCCTCGATTGACGATCAACTGTATTTCTTCCAGCAGCATTTTCAGATATAACTCCAGTATGCTGTTGGAACGCAAGCGGAGCTGTGCTTCGCTGCTCACATATTTCGGCAACAGCCGGCACAATTGCAACATTTCGATCAATATGGACTGCCATTCCGCTTTGGAAGTGTTCCCCCGATCTGCTTTAGGCAGCACTTCAATGAGCAGACGCCCTACCTGCAATGCCCCCACATAGGTATGAAACCGAATACTATTTGCGCCAAGCGAAAAGAACCGATGGCCTTCGCGTTCCGCGTAAGCGGCCAACAACTGCCAATGCGAACGCTCGAAGCCATCTTCGCCCACATACAATCGCTCTTGCTCAAATACTTGTATTCGTTGCGTCATTTTATTCGCTTACATAAGCTTCCAATAACTCCCTGATTTCCTTGTTGGTCGTGTAGCCAAGTAGGTCAAATAAGCCCGCCCCATCGGGTGTTTTGATATACGGATTTGCACCAGCTTTAATGAGTTCCCGAACGACTTCCGGATAGCCATAAGCCACGCCAAACATCAAAGGCGTAAAGCCATTCACCACATCGGCACTATTTACTTTAGCGCCCGCATCTATCAATACATCGAGTATAGCTGCATGACCTCCATTAGCAGCACTTATAATCGGGCTCAAGCCATATTTTTCACCGGCCAGATGAATATCAGCACCAGCTTCCATGAGATGTTTACAAATGGCCAGGTGCCCAAAATAAGCAGCCCTTGAAAGCGCCGTCTGACCTACCATATTCATAGCATCCAGATCAGCTTTGGCAGCAATTAATTGTTCAACAATCGATTGACTACCTTGTGAGGCAGCCATTACAATGACCGGCGTACCTACCTCATCTGTTTGATTTGGGTTAACGCCTTCTTCCAATAATTGCGCCACTTTCGTGGAATCCTTCCCTTTCACAGCACGCAGCAATTCTTGTGCGCTCGCATCTTTGATCGCAGTACCAGCACCTTTTTGGATAAAATACTCGACCAATTGATCATGCCATTGTTTCATAGCAACTTCCAGTGCCGTTCCGTGTTGACTTTCTACATTAAAGCCAGCACCGTTTTGCACCAATAAATCGACATAATCGATATGCCCGTAATAAGATGCCCAATTAATTGCTGGATCACCAAAAGTATCTCTGATATTTACTTTGGCACCTTTTTCCAATAACAATTTGGCAATCGCCACATCGTTGCGTACCGCAGCTTCCATCAGAGGCGTTGAAGCGTAAGCTGCTGCCCGACGGGCATTGACATCTGCCCCGCGATTAATCAATAGCTCAACCAATTGCAACCCACCAACATTGGTGGCATAAATCAAGGCTGGAGTACCCTCTGCATCCGTAGCTGTCGCTTCTGCTCCGGCAGCCAATAAGGAATCTACTCGATTGA
>JALEHC010000444.1 GCA_022763215.1 Saprospiraceae bacterium | reverse complement strand
ATCATCCGTATCACTTCCTCAAAAAAGGAGCACAGGATATTAAATTATCGGGCAAAACAGAGATGTTATTTTCTTTGCTTTCGCAAATGCTAAGTACTGGGCAAAAAGCACTCATCTTTACGCAATATCGCGAAATGGGTACGCTCTTAGCTCGTCTCATTCAACAAGAATTTGGCCTGAGTACACCCTTCCTTCATGGCGGGGTTAGTCGGAAAGGACGTGATGAAATGGTTCATGATTTTCAGGAAAATAGAGGGACGCCATTGATGCTGCTTTCGCTAAAAGCAGCCGGCACAGGCCTTAATTTGACAGCAGCTAATAATGTCATTCATTACGACTTATGGTGGAATCCTGCGGTAGAAGCCCAAGCAACAGACCGTGCTTACCGTATAGGCCAAACTTCTAATGTAATGGTCCATAGATTTATTACTCAGTCTACTTTCGAAGAAAAAATTAACCAACTCATTCAGCAGAAAAAAGAATTGGCAGACCTGACCGTCGCTACTGGCGAAAAATGGATCGGCGAATTGTCTGACCAAGAATTAAAGTCTTTAGTACAATTAGGCTAGCAAGAGGAAATTTATTTTCCTTATATTGTGTCAATGTGACGCAATAAAATTAATTGTATGAAAAAATGGCTTAAAATCTCATTAATTGTACTCGGCTCGCTGATTGTACTCGTTGCCTTGGCTGGCTTCGGTGGCTGGCTTTGGCTGAAATCAACTTTCCTCGACTTTGAAGATGATTATACTGAAAAAACTGAATTGCAGGAAGTAACGATCAATGGTTACACTTTCCTCGATCGCAATGGTAATGGTACACTCGATGTATACGAAGATGACCGCCGATCCATAAATGACCGTGCGAATGATCTGCTTGACCAAATGACCATAGATGAAAAAATACACCTCCTCAAAGGTTCTGGTATGGCTTCGGGTATAGGAATGGTCGAACCGGGAAAGGGAATCCCTGGTGCTGTAGGTACTATTGTTCCTACGCCTCGACTTGGTCTTCCGACCGTCTACTTGTCCGACGGACCAGCTGGTTTGAGAATTGAGCCTACACGGGAAGGTGATACACAGACGTATTATTGCACGGCTTTTCCTATCGCTACTTTGCTGGCTTCTACCTGGAATAAAGACTTGGCGTACTCCGTCGGCAATGCAATGGGGCAAGAAGCACTGGCTTATGGCATCGACGTAATTCTTGGCCCAGGTGCTAATCTGCACCGCCATCCTTTATGTGGCCGAAATTTTGAATATTATTCTGAAGACCCACTACTGAGTGGTAAAATCGGAGCTGCCATGGTCAACGGTGTTGAGTCAAATGGTATCGGGACTTCCGTCAAACACTTTGTCGCTAATAATCAGGAAACGGATCGTTTTATAAATGATGCTATTGTTTCCGAAAGGGCAATGCGTGAAATATACCTGAAAGGATTCGAAATTATCGTCAAAGAATCTCAGCCCTGGACGATCATGTCGTCCTACAATAAGGTCAATGGAACCTACACTTCTGAAAGTAAATACTTGCTAACCGATGTACTTCGTGACGATTGGAATTTTGAGGGTATTGTTATGTCGGATTGGTTTGGTGGCCAAAATGCAGCTGCGCAGATTAGTGCAGGCAACGATTTGCTTGAACCAGGTACCAAAAAACAGTGGAACGCTTTGAAAAAAGCCCACAAAAATGGACAACTTTCTGAAGCTGATATCAATACTTCTGTGAAAAGAATCTTGAAACTGATTTTGCAGTCCAAGAAAATGCAGAACTACCAGTTTGATAACAAGCCAGATCTTCAGGCTCATGCCAAAATTACCAGGCAATCTGCTTCCGAAGGTATGGTGCTACTGAAAAATGAAAATACACTCCCAATCCAGGATGCCAATAATGTGGCTTTGTTTGGTGTCACTTCCTATGAGTTTATTGCTGGCGGAACTGGTTCTGGAGACGTGAATGAAGCTTATACGGTATCGCTTGAGGAAGGCCTGAAACAGGCCGGGTTTGAGGTTAATCAAAAGGCAAAAAGTATTTTTGAAGCACATAAAGCGGCTAACAAAGAGGCTTTTGTCAAACCAGAGGGCATGAACGCTATGTTCCAGCCTTATGATCCGCCAGAGTTTTTGCCTACCGCAGAACAATTACAGGAAATAGTGGCGGATACAGATATTGGCATCATCACCATTGGCAGAAATAGTGGCGAAGGTGGCGATCGGGTAGAAAAAGATGATTTCTTGCTTTCTGGAGAGGAACAAAATATGATTGCTACTGTCTGTAAAGCATTTCATGATGCTGGAAAAAAAGTCATCGTGGTAATGAATATTGGTGGCGTCATCGAAACGGCTTCCTGGAAAGCACAACCGGATGCCATTTTACTCGCTTGGCAGGGCGGACAAGAAGGGGGCAACTCTGTAGCCGATATCCTTAGCGGTAAAGTAAATCCAAGTGGCAAATTGCCGATGACGTTTCCGGTACACTTGAATGATCATGCTTCAAATGCGAATTTTCCGCTTGACGGTAAACCTATGAGTATTACCGATCTGTTGTTTGGTCAAGATGAAAAACCGGAGGAAGAAAAGGTAAAAAACATAGATTATACGGTTTATGAAGAAGGTGTTTATGTAGGTTATCGTCATTTCGATACCAAAAATCTAGAGGTATCTTATCCCTTTGGCTATGGCTTGTCATACACCAATTTCGAAATGAGTAACCTGAATGTTCAGGTAGCTAATGATAGTATCCTGCTTACACTCACCGTCCAAAATACAGGCGAACAGGCGGGTAAAGAAGTCGTTCAAATTTATGCTTCGAAGCTCAATTCGACCATCGACCGTCCAGT
>JALEHC010000443.1 GCA_022763215.1 Saprospiraceae bacterium | reverse complement strand
TAAATACCACCTGCGAGTACATCCGGTGTTACGTTTTGTTCTGTCGCCATTTTATAAAAGGCAAGAATCATACCCGTTACCGTACCAAAGAAACCAATCATAGGTGCTGCACCTGCGATACTAGCAAGGGTAGAAAGGTTTTTCTCTAGCTTAAAGATTTCAAGGTTACCAACATTTTCGATAGCCGCATCAATATCTCTAAGAGGCTTTCCAATACGCTGAATTCCTTTTTCGACCATACGTGCTACCGGAGAATCCGTGGACTGGCACAATGCTTTTGCTCCCTGAATATTGCCGGAACCAACATTGGCTCTGATATTATTCATGAAGTTTTCATCTATTCGGGCTGCTTTTTTAATAGTAAGGTAGCGCTCAATAAAAATGGTCATCGCAATAATAGATAGAATGACCAGAACGGCTACAATAAGAATACCAAGTGGACCACCAGAGAAGATGATGTCCATAAAACTCTGTGTCTTTACATCGGACTCGATGTCGGCTTCCGCCCCCTGAAATAGTAGTAAAACAGGATATTGCAACATGAAATTTTGGTTTTTAGTTTTGAAGACTTTCAGAACTGTACAAACGAATCATAAAGATTGTTATGTATACAAAGCGCGCTAAATTTAAGAAATAATATGATGATTCTAAATATTTATCTGCTTCTGTCATGCTTGTTAAGCTTGATTTTTGAAAAAAAGGAGGCTTTTAACTCCCGTTAAACAAACAGAGATAACATTAAATTTTGCTCGTTAGCGAATTTTCGCTAATTTCGAGTCAACTTTGAAGAATGTTTTCTCGTTTGATAAGTAATTGTGACAATTTTCATCGGTTTTGATGAGGTCACAATCTATTCCTTTCATAAAATCAACACCTTTTTTCAATGAGCAGAAGAATAACTAAAGTAGCTGTTTTGGGATCCGGAGTCATGGGATCTGGAATAGCTTGCCATTTTGCCAATATCGGACTAGAAGTATTGATGTTGGACATTGTACCTCGTGATCTTAAGGACGAAGAAAAGGACAACAAGGTTGCACGAAACCGTATTGTTAATCAGGCATTAAAGTCGGCCATCAAAAGTAAACCGGCTCCTTTGTATGATAAAGCCTTCGCTTCCAGAATTACTACCGGCAACTTTGAGGATGATTTTGAAAAAATTGGTGATTGTGACTGGATTATCGAGGTCGTTATCGAACGCCTAGATATCAAAAAACAAATCTTTGAAAAAGTAGATCAATACCGCAAAGAAGGAACACTGGTTACTTCCAATACATCAGGTATTCCGATTCACTTGATGTTGGATGGTAGAAGCGAGGATTTCCAGAAACATTTCTGTGGTACGCACTTCTTCAATCCACCTCGTTACCTGCGCTTATTTGAGGTGATCCCAACCGAAAAAACAGCTCCGGAAGTGATCGACTTCTTTATGCATTATGGGGATGTCTATCTCGGAAAGAAGACCGTGTTAGCAAAAGATACACCTGCTTTTATCGGTAATCGTGTAGGTGTTTATGCAATGGCTAAGATTTTCAACATGACAACCGATCTTGGCCTTCGTATCGAAGAAGTAGACCGATTAACAGGCCCTGCAATCGGTCGTCCTAAAACAGGAACTTTCCGATTGGGCGACCTCGTTGGTCATGATACAAGTGCCAAGGTGATCATGGGTATTAAAGAAAACTGCCCAGATGATGAGCAGCGCGATAATTTCCAGATTCCTAAACACTTGCAATTTCTTCTCGATAATAAGTTTTATGGCAATAAAAGTGGTCAAGGATTTTATAAAAAGACAGATGAACGCGATGAAAAAGGCAAGCGTATCATTAAAGCTTTAAACCTCGAAACGCTTGAATATGAGCCAAGTCAAAAACCAGATCTTCCAAGCCTGAAAACGGCTAAACAAATTGATGATTTGTCAAAGCGTGTAAGCGCTTTGTTTGATGCGGACGACAAAGGCGGAAAACTCATTCGCCATTCATTGGCAGGCTTGTTTGCTTATGTTTCTAATCGTATCCCAGAAATAGCTGATGCACTTTATAGCATCGATGATGCTATGCGTGCTGGTTACGCTTGGGAAATGGGGCCATTCGAATATTGGGATGCTATTGGCATTCAAAAGGGAATCGAAGTAGCGGAAGCAGATGGTCTGACGGTTGCAGATTGGGTGAAAGAGATGATTGCTGCTGGAAACGAAACTTTCTACAAGCGAGAAGGTGGCGATTTGAAGTACTATGATATCCCATCCAAATCATACAAGACTGTACCTGGTACCGAAGAGTTTATTATTCTTGACAACCAGCGTGATAAAGCTCCTGTATTCAAGAATACGGAGGTGATTTTGCACGATATCGGAGATGGGGTACTGAATCTTGAGTTTACAAGTATGCACAACACCATTGGTGAAGGTGTGGTAAGAGGCATTAACGAAGCCATTCAGATTGCGGAAGAAGGAGACTGGAAAGGAATGGTTATCGGTAATAATGATACCAACTTCTCTGTGGGTGCTAATTTGATGATTATTGCACAGTTTGCCTATCAGCAAGAATTTGACGAATTGAGTATGGCGGTTTCTGCTTTACAGCAAACTTCTATGCGCTTGCGTTACTCTGCCGTGCCGATTGTAGCGGCTACTCAGGGATACGTATTTGGTGGTGGTATCGAGTTGTCGATGCACTGCGATGCGGTTGCCGCTTCCGCGGAATCGTACATTGGTCTAGTTGAAGCTGGAGTGGGTATACTGCCAGGTGGTGGTGGTACTAAAGAATTTGCCGTAAGGGCATCAGAAGAGTTTTTTGAAGGAGATGTGATGATTCCGACTCTGATCGAAAAGTTTAAGACAATTGCTATGGCCTCTGTTGGTACTTCTGCCCACGAAGCCTTTAACTTGGGCTATTTGCAAAAGCACCGTGATTTTGTCGTCATGAACAAAGACCGTGCGATTGCAGAAGCGAAAA
This sequence comes from Saprospiraceae bacterium, assembly GCA_022763215.1. Taxonomy (GTDB): domain Bacteria; phylum Bacteroidota; class Bacteroidia; order Chitinophagales; family Saprospiraceae; genus JALEHC01. Next base: position 9,275 of record JALEHC010000443.1, on the reverse strand, counting down.
AGAAAGTACTTGAATTAGCAGATGATTATGTACAACCGCTACCAAAAGAGGTCACTGTTTTGGGACGTACTGGTTTGGCCGCTTTGTATGTAGCTGGAAATGAATTACGTCTGGGTAATTATGCTTCTGAACACGATATCAAGATCGCTAAGAAAATTGCTTATGTTCTATGTGGCGGTGATTTGACTGGCGTACAGAAAGTTTCAGAAAATTACCTGTTGGATGTGGAAAGAGAAGCTTTCCTAAGCTTGTGTGGCGAACAAAAAACACTGGAGCGTATTCAGCATATGCTACAGTATAATAAGCCATTGCGTAACTAATACTGTTTAATTATTAGAATCATTTGCAAAATTATGCGCCTTAGGCGCGTCCAAAAAAAATAAATCATGGAAGCATATATCGTTAAAGGATACCGCTCGGCTGTAGGAAAAGCCAAAAAGGGTGGTTTCAGAAACTATCGTTCAGATGACCTGGCGGTAGATGTGATCAAATATATGATGGAACAAACGCCAGAGGTAGATCCTCATTTGGTGGATGACGTATTTGTCGGCTGTGCAAATCCAGAAGGAGAGCAGGGCTTTCAGATTGGTCGTCAGATTTCATTGCGCGCTTTGGGTAAACCTGTTCCAGGCGTAACCGTAAACCGCTATTGTGCATCAGGCCTGGAAACAATTTCTATGGCTGTCGCCAAAATTCGTGCCGGAATGGGCGAGTTATTTATCGCTGGTGGTACCGAAAATATGAGCATGATTCCTATGACCGGTTACAAACTAGCTCCTGCTTATCAGGTAGCAGCAAGTACACCGAATTATCTGACTGGTATGGGCCTTACAGCAGAGGCTGTTTCTAAGAAATATGAAATTTCAAGAGATGAGGCGGATGAGTTTGCGTACAAATCACATGTGAAAGCCGCAGCTGCAATTGATGGCGGTAAATTTAATGACCAGATTGTTCCAGTAACAGTCAAGGAAGTATTTGTCAAAAATGACAAACGAGTAGAATCGGAGCACACTGTAGCGATGGATGAGGGCGTAAGAAGAAGTACTACTGTTGAAGTCCTGAATAAACTACGTCCTGTATTTGCACAGGGTGGAGTTGTTACGGCAGGTAATTCTTCTCAGACTTCTGATGGTGCTGCTTTTGTTATGGTGATGAGCGAAAGAATGATGAAAGAATTGAACCTAGAGCCAATTGCTCGTTTGGTGAGCTGTTCGGTAGCGGGCGTTGATCCGTATTATATGGGAATTGGGCCTTGTGCTGCTATTCCTAAAGCACTTAAGCAAGCAGATTTGAAGCTTAATGATATTGAGCAAATTGAGCTAAATGAAGCATTTGCGGCTCAGTCATTGGCGGTTATCAAAGAGGCTGGGTTAAATCCAGATATCGTAAACGTTAACGGAGGTGCTATTGCACTTGGTCACCCGCTTGGATGTACAGGCGCGAAGTTATCTGTACAGCTATTTAATGAAATGCGGAGTCGTGGCCAAAAGTACGGTATGGTAACTGCTTGTGTAGGTGGAGGCCAAGGTATTGCAGGTATCTACGAATTGTTGAATTAGGAATTTAAAAGTGGCTTTAGCCACTATGTAGATAGAATTAGACTTTAATAGAATACTCCTGGCCAATTGGTTCAGGAGTATTTTTTTTATAAATCGAGTATTCCATCTGGTAATTCCATCAAAATTATATTGTTATCTAGATCGATATCCTGAATGAAGAACTCATTTAGTGGAATGATAATTTCTCGGTCTTCTAATTCGACAAAAGCCATAATTTGTTGTGGGTATTCTACCACTTCAGAAATGAGTCCTATATCTCCATGTTCCATATCCTTGATCAGAAAACCTTTGAAGAAGGCAAAGTCTTTATCGAGGTCAAATTCTTGGCTTTCTTGTTCGGAAATGTCTTCTTCTCGCAAATACAAATTTTGACCAGTAATCTGAGCAGCATCTTCTTTACTAGCTACATCTTCAAATTTGGCAATAATTTGATTCCCGAACTGTAATTTTTCCAAGAAATAGGGGAGAGCTTGACCTTTAGTTTCAATAAAGAACACCTCTGCTTTTTTGGCATCGTCGAGGAAAGGGGTATCAATGTGAACTTTGACTTCCCCTTTTACGCCATGCGCCTTTTTGGTATAACCGATTTGAATTAATTCCATGCTATCGAGTCATTTTGAGCCCGAAAGATAGGAGTAAGAACCGATAGAGGGAAATATTCTTAGTTGCTTTGTACCCTGCTAAGTTCAATCATTCCTCCTGGTTGTACCAGATCGGGGCCATTCAGTACGCGAAGTAAAAGGAGATTTTCTCCTTTAAGCGAAGCGCTAAGGTTGGCGAAGGCTTTGGATTTATTTTCATCGAAGAGGTTGATGGTCATGTTTTTAGAGTCATTGACTACCGAGTACATAATTTGTCCATATTCCATCACATTATTGGTCAGGCTTTCTCCGTTGACCCACAAATTATATTTCCCTTCCGGGGAAAATTCGATGAGAATTTCATTGCCTTTATTATCGGAGGTTATCCATTTCCCGCTAAGGGAATCGTTTGGAGGTGATTGTGTAGCAGCTGGATTTGCTGAAAATGCAAATACCACAGAAGATAGGGTAATCAGGCCTAAAGTGCAGATAAATTTATTCATGTGCTTATCATCGTTAAACTAAGCAAATAACGGATGTGAAAAAAACTTTATTGTAATACTCGATTAACGGATGTTAAAAAATTAACAAATCGTGAGTGTCAAAATGACATTTTAGCGAAAGCTAGATGACAAAGTGACGGTGTGAGTTTTAAAAAACTGTCAAAATAGGTGCTGGCACAAGAATTGATGCCTTTAAAGTGTATTACTGAAAAGAAGAAATGATGAGACAACAATTTTTGGTTCAAAGGATAAAAAACTACTGGCATACGGCTTTCCTTTTTATAGGAATGTTGGCCATTATGTTATTACTTGGGTATAGTTTATTCGGAGTGGAAGGGTTGATATGGTCAGGTCTTCTCGGTGCATTTGGCTTGTATATGTCTACTCAAATTCCAGCAAAAGCAATCATGCGTATGCAGGGAGGACGGGCTTTGAGATACTATGAAGCACCTGAGTTGAGCAGAGTGACCGAGCAATTGGCCAAACGGGCAGGTCTGGAAGAAGTGCCTCAGCTATATTATTTGCCATCTAATATGATGAATGCCTTTACCACGGGAGGTAAACAAGATGCCGCCATTGCTATTTCAAGAGGTTTGCTGGAACAACTAAACTTCAGAGAACTGACCGGAGTGATTGCACATGAGATGGCCCATATCAAAAACAACGACATCAAACTGAAGGGCTTAGTCAACATCATTGCCCGCTTAACGAATATGTTTTCTTTCATAGGTAAAATCCTGTTTTTGGTAAATTTACCACTGATTATGGCGGGGACATATAATTTTCCTTGGATTGCAATTTTGTTGTTGATTGCGGCACCTTACCTGGTAACCATCATGAATATGGCGATTTCCAGAACCCGGGAATTTGATGCTGACTTGGAGGCTGCAAAACTTACAGGTGATCCGATCGGATTAGCGAATGGCTTGCAAAAAATAAATTACTTAACTCGTAGAGGAAAAACTTGGCTTTCGCCAATTCAAAAAGTAAGCATTCCAAAGATTTTGCGGACTCACCCGACAACCACGCAGCGTGTCAATCGATTGCGAGAACTAGCGCCACACTACAATCCGATATTCGAGCAAGGTGGTCGGCAGTGGATAACGCTATACGATCGGCCGAGGCATATCATAGTGCAATAAACCTGAAAAATCTGATAAACAGAGGCGAGAGGCATGTTTCCCGTAAGGGAGAGATGCCTTTTGTTATTTGTACTACGTCAATTATTGGGTAATAATTGTTAAAAGTTGGCCAATTTTTTTCATTTTTATATCTACAAGTCAGATAGGTGAATTATTGACAAAGCATAGTAAAATGAAATATATAAGTGCACTAATAGCAACTACTTTTCTCTTCCTGTCTGCGCTTTCGGCCCAACTCAGTTTTACCAACCAAACCTTTTTACTGAGTGATCCTTTTGGGCGGAGTGGCGTAGCTATGGGTATTGCGGATATGAATGGCGACGGCCTCGATGATATTGTCCGGCTCAAAAATACCAATCAACTTCAGATTTTGTTTCAGCCTACTTCCGGGCCTGTTTTTTCCAACCTAGAATTTGGCTCCCTGCCCGGAACGATGTGGAGCATGTGCATAGCAGATGTAGATGGCAATGGCTTCAATGACGTGCTAACCGGAGGTGCTTATAACGGGGTGCACTTGTATAAAGCAGTCAACGGTGGACTGACTTATGAAGATACCGTCTTTATTGATCCGCCATTGTTTTTGCAAGGGTCTAATTTCGTAGATATCGACGGTGATCTTGACCTAGATGTTTTTGCATGCCATGATGATGCCCTGAGTGTACCTTATGAAAACGATGGCAATGCCAACTTTGAAGCCAATTATGATCTGATCATGGCGGAAACCGATTTGCCTTCTGACAATAGTGGTAATTATGGTTCTATCTGGACAGATTATGACAATGATGGCGATCTGGACCTATACTTGTCAAAGTGTCGACTTGGTGTCACCAACCCAAATGATCCACGTAGAATTAACCAGCTATTTCAAAATGACGGCAATGGCAATTATACTAATGTCGCTTTTGATGCTGGCCTGGTGCCTTTGGGGCAATCATGGGCAACTGATTTTGCAGATATTGATAATGATGGCGATCTGGATTGCTTTATCATCAACCATGATATCCTCTCTAATTTGATGCTCAATAATGGCGATGGGACATTTTCTGATATTACCACGCAAAGTGGTTTGGCTAGCCAATTGTTTACTGTCGGAAATGCTTTACAAGTAAAGTTTGAGGATTTTGATAATGACGGCTTTGTAGACTTGTTTTTGACGAGTTTTTCTGGCGACCATTGTTTGTTTCTGAATAATGGCGATCAGACTTTTGATAAGTTTCCTAACCCTTTTGTTGGTGTAAACCAGCCCATTCATTCGGCTGTAATTGGTGATTTGAATAATGATGGTTTTGTCGATGTATATGCCGGTTATGGGGAAAGCCTGAATTCGATTGGTGATGTACCTGACCAACTTTATTTCAATGATGGAAATGATAACCATTTTTTTCAGGTTTTGTTACACGGCAATATTTCCAATGCCAATGGAATTGGTGCCAGAGTTGAATTGTATGGCCCATGGGGCATTCAGATTCGAGAAGTGCGAAGTGGAGAAAGTTATGGCATCAAAAATTCCTTTATCAATCATTTTGGTTTGGGCAGTGCTACTTCTATTGATAGTCTGGTGATTCGTTGGCCATCGGGGCTGATTGATCGTTTCAATAATCCGGACATTGACAATACTTTACAAATTCAGGAAGGAGATGCTTGTACCACGGATGCCAATTTTTCATTCGGTTCGGATGAACTAATGGTGCAATTTAATGACACCAGTGTACCCGGTGCTACCAACTGGATTTGGGAATTCGGCGATGGTAATGTGTCTACTGAAGAAAATCCATTGCACACCTATGATCAGCCGGGCATTTATGAGGTATGCCTGACAGCTGGTGGTTTTTGCCAAGTAGACCAGGTTTGTAAAACCGTCAATGTCAATTGCAGTGCCATTCAATCACTGTTTACAGTAGATGTAGTTGGTCAGCAAGCCTTTTTTACAGATTTATCGCTCAATGAGCCAGATGAATGGTTTTGGACATTTGGTGATGGTTCGACTTCAGAAGAGCAAAGTCCGACCCACACTTATATGGAGCCTGGCCAATACTTTGTTTGCTTGCAAACAAATAGCCTTTGCGGAAGTGATCAGTTTTGTGAAGTGATCACCGTTGGATGTACAGAGCCCGAAGCTGATTTTGCCTTTCAGGCCAATGAATTGATGGTAGATTTTACAGACGCATCCACGGCGGGCGTGCAAAGCTGGTTCTGGACTTTTGGAAACGGCCAAACTTCCGAATTAGAAAACCCCAATATCACTTATGCACAGCCTGGAACTTATGAAGTATGTTTGACCGTAACGGATGACTGTGGTAGTGATGTGACTTGTAGTCTGGTCACTGTTGGTTGCCCTGCTCCGCAGGCCGACTTTAATTATGTTGTGAATGTACTGAGCGTTGCCTTTCAAAATCTGGCTCCGGAAGCAGAAGATTATTTCTGGGATTTTGGGGATGGCAATACTTCCAACTCAGTCAATCCACTGCACATGTATGAGCAAGAAGGAACCTATGAAGTCTGTTATACAGCGATTAATATTTGCGGAAGCACAACCTATTGTGAAACGATTTCACTGGACTGTGTTGGCCCTCAAAGCAATTTTACCTTCCAAAAAGATGAGTTGATTGTCGCTTTTACCGATAATTCTACAAATGGGCCTGCTACTTGGACTTGGGACATGGGCGATGGTGTGGTAATAAACTTACAAAATCCAACACACAGTTATCAAGCACCCGGTACTTACGATGTTTGTTTGACCACTACAAATGCTTGTGGAGCAGATACGACTTGCCAGACGGTCATTGTTACTTGCACGCCTCCATTTGCAGAATATTCCTATACCGATAATGAATTGGATGTAAGTTTTACCGATAACTCAACCAACGGGCCTGTAAGCTGGTTCTGGACATTTGGCGACGGCACTAGTTCTACACAGCAAAGCCCAAACCATACGTATGCTGAACCAGGTACTTACGAGGTATGTCTGACTTCCAGTTCCATTTGCGGTAGTAGTTCCGTTTGTGAGATGCTCACGTTTAGCTGTGCTGCACCAATGGCTCAATTTGATTATCAGGTAGAAGATTTTCTGGCTGTTAATTTTACTGATTTAACCGTAGATACCGTAACTGACTATAATTGGATTTTTGGAGATGGGAACAGTTCATCGGAAGCGAATCCGAGCCATACGTATGAGACTCCGGGCACTTATGCCGTTTGTTTGGAGGTGAGTACGATTTGCGGAAGCACCCAAAATTGCCAGTTGATAGAGGTAGATTGTGCTGCTCCTGAGCCTGGTTTTGAATTTATTTCCAATCAGTTGACCTATGCTTTTATCGATCAATCGACGAATAGTCCGATGAGTTGGTTGTGGGATTTTGGGGATGGCAGTATTTCCATCGAGCAAAACCCTGTATACACTTACTCGGATGCGGGCACCTACGAGGTCTGCCTTACGGCAAATAACGTATGCGGCATGGAAACGATTTGTCAAACATTAGAAGTATTATGTTTTCCACCCGATGCAGATTTTGAAACGCAGTCTAATGGCCTGCAAGTAATCTTTACAGATTTGACGACGAATAGTCCGAATGACTGGAACTGGACTTTTGGCGATGGGCAAAGCTCTTCCGAGCAAAATCCGACCATTGTGTACGATAGTCCGGGGTCTTATTTGGTTTGCCTTTCGGCAAATAGCAACTGCGGCCAAGACCAGCACTGTCAGCAGGTGGAAGTAAGCTGTAATGCTCCGGTATCTGGTTTTAGTTTTTCGGAAAACGAATTGACCCTCAGTTTTGTGGATGACTCTCAGAATGGAGCAGAAGAGTGGCTTTGGACTTTCGGTGATGGCGGAAGTAGCATGGAGCAAAATCCGAGCTATACTTTCTCTGCACCAGGTACTTATGAAATTTGTCTGACGACGACTAGCATTTGCGGAAGCGATCAATTTTGCGAAAGCGTTACCGTAAATTGTACAGCGCCGCAGGCATCATTTAGCTGGCAAGCAGACGAACTGGATTATGAATTTGCAGATCAGAGCAGTGGGAATATAGAGAGTTGGTTATGGACGTTTGGCGATGGCAATAGTTCTGCACAAGCTTCACCAATGTATAGCTACAGCGCACCGGGTACGTATACGGTTTGCCTGACAAGTGCCAACGTATGTGGAGAAACCACTGAATGTGAGACTATTGAAGTTGATTGTACGGCTCCACAAGCCAATTTTACGATTAATCAGAATGGCTTGGATATCATCATTATTGACAATTCTACAGGCAATCCGACTAATTGGGCATGGACGTTTGGAGATGGTGGTATTTCAGATTTGATAGAACCTACTTACACATTCGATAGCCCTGGCTCTTACACCATCTGCTTGGAAGTGAGTAATATTTGCGGAAGCACACAGAGTTGTGAAAATTTGGTGGTGGATTGTGCAGCACCAGTAGCTGCTTTTGCAGCAAATGCAAACGAACTGGAAATACAATTTGAAGATAATTCTCAAAATAGCCCAACAGAATGGTTGTGGGATTTTGGAGATGGAAATACCTCTACTGCCGCGAATCCTTTGTATGAATATGCAGCACCTGGAACCTATGAAGTGTGTCTGACGACCAGTAGTGTGTGTGGCGAGGATCAGACCTGCACGACGATAGAAGTAGATTGTACGGCGCCGCAGGCGGCTTTTGATAATATGAATAATCAACTGACGGTACAGTTTGAGGATGTGAGTTCAAATAATCCAACTAGCTGGTCGTGGAATTTTGGTGATGAAAATACTTCTATGGAAGCCAATCCGGAGCACACTTACGAATCGCCGGGTAGTTATACGGTTTGTTTGGAGGTGAGTAGTATTTGCGGAAGCACCACCTTTTGTGAAGACATCATTGTGAGTTGTTCGGCACCACAATCTGATTTTGATTTTGATGCAAATGAATTGAGTATCACCTTTGAAGATGTGTCGATGAATAGCCCTTCTAATTGGTTTTGGACCTTTGGCGATGGCAGTAATTCGAACGAACAAAATCCGATGCATACCTATGAGCAACCGGGCAATTATCTGGTGTGTTTGCAAGTCAATAATATTTGTGGAAGTACACAGCGTTGTGAATTGATTGAAGTCAACTGTAATCCTTTGGCAACTGATTTTGAGAGTGAAGCTTCGGAACTCGAAGTACAATTTACAGATGCATCGGATGAAGAAATCGAACAATGGCTTTGGGATTTTGGAGATGGCAATACCTCGATTATGCAAAATCCGGTACATGAATATGATATGCCGGGAACCTATGAAGTTTGCCTGACTACATTTTCGCTATGTGGAGATTCGACTTATTGTCAGACTTTGACGATTAGTTGCGCAGCTCCAGTAGCTGGTTTTGGCATTCAGCAAGATGGTAATCAGGTTAGTTTGGATGATCAGAGTATCAACCAGCCGAGTGCATGGTTGTGGGATTTTGGAGATGGCAATACTTCAACAGAACAAGACCCTCAACATGTTTATACGAGTGT
>JALEHC010000067.1 GCA_022763215.1 Saprospiraceae bacterium | reverse complement strand
TCAATCCATTGTAGATCGCGTTCATTCATGCGATAAAACGGATCGCCTATATGGCCATTGGCCTGTAAATCGGTATGTACCGTACCGGGCACAGTGGCAGGCCACCAATCATCAGAACCAGCTTCGTGAAATTGCCAGTTTTCATGAATGGGAAGAATAATCATTGGATTTGATTGAGCAGAAAGTGAAAAATGCACCCAAAAAGTGCACAAAAGCCAAATAAAAGCAAAATGATTCATTGACAATTTATTATATATTTGCTGGAAGACCTCAAGGTCTGGTTAAATTTCTGAAGTTGTTTAAGAATTATACTAATAGTCGAAGATAACAACTTGGTTGTCAAGGCAAAGTTTGCGGCCAAAACTGCACAACAAAACACCTGGTGGCCAAGGTGTTGTTTGTAGACCATAAGATACATCCTTAAACAATTTCAATAACAAAAATTCAACAGTATGAAATTTGAGATTTTTAAAAGTGAGAGCGGCGAAAAGTTTTATTTCCGACTGAAAGCAGGTAATGGCCAGATTATTCTTTCCAGCCAAGGCTATGCCAACAAAGCAGGTGCCAAAAACGGTATCGAATCTGTAAAGAAAAATGCCTCTAACCCGGATTGCTACGAACGCAAAGAAGCTTCAAACGGTAAATTTCACTTCAATCTGTTGGCTATGAACAAACAAGTTATTGGTAGTAGCCAAATGTATGCCGGCAAATCAGGTATGGAGAACGGTATTGAATCTGTAACTCGTACTGCTCCGGAAGCTGAAATTGTAGATCTTACTCAAGACTAAAAAGACATCGGTGGGCTTCGGCCCACCTCCCTCAAACTTATGAAAAGAATAAACGCCTGGTCGAGCCCCAGAAATATTTCCACCGCTTTTATGTACGCTTTCGCGCAACGCTCTGATATCTCGGTCGTTGATGAACCTTTATATGCGCATTTTCTGACCCACACCAATACCAAAGTCGAACATCCAGCCAAAGAAGCTATACTTGAAGCACAATTGCATGATGGCGAAGAAGTGATCAAGCAAGTCATTTTTGGTGAATATCCGACGCCTGCTGTGTTATTCAAACAAATGACCCACCATTTTATCAAACTGAGCGAAGCATTTCTGGCTCAAACAGATAATATTTTGCTCATCAGAGATCCGCGGTATATCATCAACTCCTATACTAAAGTTATTCCTAATCCTTCTATTGAAGATATTGGTGTACGGGAGCAGTTATCGCTTTATCAAAAGCTAAAAGATTATAATACACTAAAAGCAATTGTTGATGCTCGAGAGTTATTACTCAATCCGGAAGGGGTTTTGCGACAGCTATGCCGACAATTAGAGCTAGACTACGATCCGGCTATGCTTCATTGGGAAGCTGGTCCTCGGCCTGAAGACGGTGTTTGGGCATCTTTTTGGTACAGCAATGTTCACCAGTCTACCGGTTTCAAACCCTACACACCCAAAGAAATTCAACTTCCTCCTGCTATGGAAGCGCTTGCCCTTGAATGCCAGCCTTATTATGAAGAATTGTATCGCCATGCGATAAAGGCATAGGGAACTAGTTTATCTCCATACTTGTAATCACCATGTAGTATTACAGGTATTCAGAAGTTCTACACCACCAAAAAAACCAAGAAAGACTAAAGAAATGACAGTAGAATACACAAAACTTCGGGAAAAAATTTTCAAAAGTGTTCAACCAATTTTAAGTAAAGGAACACCTAAATATGAAGACCACGAAATAACAGAAGCTATCGAAGTCTTTTTCAAAATTATTAGGAAAAAAGTACATCCTTTTCTTAATGGTCTTTCATCATATTTAGAGCCTGCTCTCAATAACGCATTTATAGAAGATATTGGTCAAGTTAACTCTTTGGGAACTATTGCTGACAGATTGGAGGCTTACTTGAAAAAGATTGTTATTATTTGCAAAGGAAAATCATACGCAAATCTCGAAAGAAAAAATTTAGTTGCTCTTTTCAAAGAATTAGACTTGAACTCTGCTTTATCAAATCAAAGAACCCCGACCGATTATCCAGCATTAGAGATTTCTAATATGGAATCGTTCAAAGGAAAAGAGGAATATCTATATAATCTCTGTTACACGAGAACTACTCGAAATACAGTACACGATGCACCAGATTGGGATGAAATTCAAGTTTTAACAAGAAGAAATCATATATTGACAATATATATATATTCAACCTTAAAATATATAACTCAGTTAAAGGCTGCTACTGATTCAGCAAATCCAGAAGTGAATGATAAGAATTCTGAACAAAGTATGTTATATGATTTTATAACGTTTAGTAAAACTACTACGTCAATAAGAGAACAAATAATATCATCCTTTATCCTTCATTTCCTCAATAAAAATGGAGAAACAGAAATTGAACAACTTGTAAGCGAATCAAATGATTTTTTTGACCAAAACGTAAGTAAAGAAACATATAACAGATTAATTGAAAAGCTAAGGATTGAAAAGAAAGTTGAAAAAGATAAGGCTAATTCCAAGTTTAAACTTACTTCAACTGAAACTGCAAGAATAGAAAAAACACAACAGGACTTTGCTCAAAACAAAGAAGCATTTTTAACCTCTTTTCAGGAAGTAACAACTAAATATGGAGTTGAAGGTGAATTCGATAAACTATTTGATTCTACCAAAAAATTCTTTGAATGTAATTATGAAGTAGATTTATACGAGGCACTTGATAAAGGAGTAGATTTAGAAAAAGACGATAATGATTTAACAAAGGAATATTTTGACTATCTCAAGTCAATCACAAATAATGACGAAGATACTGCACAATTATTATTCTTGGATATTTTAAATGTTTGTGATTCAAATGATTTCCTACTAAGGCTTTCAGCAAGTCAGATTTTTACTGATTTGACTAACTCTCGTGATTTTCAACATTACGTTAATCAAACAAGAAGAGTTGTTTTCTTAGATACCCAGATAATTCTGTATGCTTTGCTTTACGAGATTGAAGAAGAACTAAATACAAACTATGAAAACCTTTACTTTAAAATCATAGAAGAATTGATTTTATTTTCAAAAGCAAATAAAACTATTGAACTCAATTTTGCTCCTTCTTACATAGGTGAAGTTAGTCATCATCTAAAAAGAGCTTTGGCTTTGATACCTTACGACACGATTGTTGATAACGAGGTAAAACTATCAAATAATGTATTCTATGAATATTTTTGGTGGATGAAGTCCAAAGAAATTGTGGAAAAAGAGTACTCATTTGCAGAGTATATGGAAGATTATTTCAAACTGTATGAAACAGATATTTATGATGACAATTTCCGAGGAATAGTCAACTCTAATATTTATGATTTTTTGAAAAGAATTGACATTAATATTCCAGAGATTCCAAGATATTCTCAAAATGACATTGATAATGCTACAAACATTCTCATATCGTCAATAAGAAAAAATAACTCAAAACCAAAGTATGGATTGGTGTTGAAAAATGATGCTTTAATGGCATGCCATCTCTCTAACAAGCGAATCCATTTAATTGAACCTGTATTTCTTACTTGGGATAAAGGGTTCACTGCTTTCCGAAAAGAATATGTAGAAAAATTTAGCAGAACAGAAATATTAGTGTGGCATTTATTTAATCCCGCTAAATTCTTGAATCATATTTCTCTACTAAAAATGAAAATTAATCCTCAAGCTGTTACAAACGAATTCTTATCTATTATGGATAGTCTGACATTCAGAGAACAGGTAGGAACAATCTATGACGTTCAGAGTAAATTTATTGAGTTAAGTAGTAGCGACGGAAGTATTGCTCGAAAGAATATCAAAATATTAAAGGAAATTTTTGAGACTGAATTTGAGAACGTAATAGATAATAAGGATGAACTTCAGAATTATTTATTAAAAGATGTAGCGAATGCACTTGATGACGTAATAAGTAAACTCCTTGATTATTTACAAAAAGAGGAAAACGACCTTTCATTAAATGATTACAGAAAAATAATGAAGGAAAGTAATTTATTTGAAGACTTTTCCAAGATAGTTCTGACTGAAATTAAAGATGATTATGGCTCATCAGGAGAAGGTGTAAAATTGGACAACTTGATTAAGTTTATAAGTGAAAAGAAAAAGAAGGCGGTATAGAACATTGCATCCCCGTCCATAGCGGGCAAAAGCCCGCTACGGCGTAGATGCGAGACCGCTATACGCAATGCCCTTCGGGACACTGCGCATAGCCAAACACGATACCTTCCACCAAGAATAAAAACAAAGCACCAATTAATGCCAAAAAAATATGAGCAGAAAAGAAATAGCAATATTCATTTCATTAATATCAATATTGGGAATTATATACTATTTGGTTTGTTGCTTCGACCCATTGGCTTTAGATGAAGAAAGAATACTCAAAGAAACACGAGAAGCATTTGACTACACTCAATTCGAGAGCGAACCCTTTTTAAAGAAGGAAAGAATTCAAGATTTTGCCAATTTTTTACTGCGACATGTAAATGAGATTAAGGACTACAACAGGCACGAAGAATATAGAAAAATTCAATTGACAGAGGGATCCTGGACTTCTCACTATACAAATTCAGGAGACTGTTTTCGAATGCCAACTTTCCATGAAAGCTTTGTAAACGATCATATTCCACCTGAATTAATTGATAGTTTGTATTTATATTCCGAAGGATTAAGGAATGTGTTTTTGACTGGATTTTCGGTTTGCAATGAAAATTATAACAAGAATTTGGATGCAACCAAAGGAAGTGTGTCGTTTGCCTTAAATTATAAAAAGAAAGATATAAGAAATGTAAGTTACTATCTTCACCATAAAATAATCCAGAATAGGAAATTTAGATTAAGAGACACGATAAATTCAATTTATGAATATGGATTAACTAAAGATACAGTATTACTAAACGATTTGAAATACACAATTACAATAACACCGTATAGTGGATTTTAAAAAGAAGGCGAGAAGCTAACAAAGTATATAACGGTCATGTCGGCTAAACGCCGCCACGCCGTATATGCCAACCGGTACCTTCTGCTATTCCATCCATTTTCTAATAGATTTAAAAGATGAATTATCGCAAAGAGATTAGCAGTTATTGGAGTTCCCAAAACTATTTTTGAAACGATTCGACCCGCTCATTCAGGCCCCGTTATTTATCATGCAATGGTTCCTAAAATATTGGTCAGCAAGGGGCAATTATTTGTTGAGCGCAGTAATGGTAGTGGTTTACTTCCTGTAGACCAGGTATTGTTTTATGGTATTTTTGAAAATGATTTCGATCTATTAACCGGACTTTCCATTTGGGGCGGCGATTGCTATCCCAACCCAGTCGCATTAATGAATTGTCGGCTCAAACTACCTTGCTTGGCAAGAGCCATGCAATACAGTTGTTTTGCAAGCAAGCGGGGCTTTATTAGTCCCGATTTGGAAGTCAAGGGCGATTCTGGTCAGGTCATCAAATGGGGCAATTGGCATTGTGGTGAAAATAAAACCCGCTTGAGGGGACGTTGGCAGCATAAAGAAGCAGCTATTCTGGAACCCTTTTTTGAAGGCCAGGCGGTACGTCTGGCTATGATTGGTGATCAATATTGGCAAATCAAGTTAGAAGGAGAAGATTGGCTAAAATCTATACACCACCACAAAGCCGATTTTATGGAAGTTGATACCGAGCTTCTGGCAGATACCGCACAGATCAGGCAGAAAATGGGCCTCGATTTGATTGCCAATGATTATATTGTCGGTGCAGATGGACAAAAACATTTGTTGGAAGTCAATCACATTCCTAATGTGACTCATTTTGATGCATTGAAGAATGCCTACATTCAAAGTATTCAGGATTGGCTGCAATTGTCGGATCAATAATTTTAAAGTGTCTGAGACACTCAAAAATACCATAATATGCTACAACAATATAATCCAAAGAATGACCACATTAAGGTGTATATCGACGGCAAACTCTATGCCCGCGAGGACGCCAAAGTCAGCGTTTTTGACAGTGTAGTTCAAGGAGGCGATGCCGTATGGGAAGGTTTACGCGTATACAATGGCCATATTTTTTGCCTGGAACGCCACCTGGAAAGGCTTCAAAACTCTGCACATGCATTGGCATTTAAAGACATTCCGAGTAATGACTTTATCAAAAAAGCGATTTTTGACACCCTGAAAGCCAATGAAATGACTGACGGGGTGCACATCCGCTTGACGCTGACACGCGGCAAAAAAATTACCTCTGGCATGGACCCGCGTCTGAACCAATTTGGCCCCACGCTCATCATTTTACCAGAGTGGAAGCCACCCGTTTATCCGCCACAGATTACACTGATTACGTCTTCGGTTCGCCGAAATTCGCCTATGTTTCTGGATTCTAAAATTCATCATAATAATTTGTTGAATAATATTCTCGCAAAAATAGAGGCCAATCATGCCGGAGCAGATGCAGGTTTGATGCTCGATAAAGACGGATATGTATCAGAAGCGAACGGCGTCAATGTATTTTGCGTTCGAAATGGTGTAGTTATGACGCCTTATGCCAGTAGTTGCCTACCGGGCATTACTCGTGGACTGGTTTTGGAAATTTGTCATGCCGAAGGAATTCCAGTATTTGAAAGAAATCTATCGGTCACCGAGTTTTACATTGCAGATGAAGTATTCACGACTGGTACTATGGGCGAATTGACTCGCGTAAGCGAAATTGATGGCCGTTCTATTCGCAATCAACAGGAGACTTCCATTTTGAAAAAAATTGAAGGCCACTTTAATCAAAGAGTCCAATCGACTTTATTAAGTACACCAATTGAATAATGAGTAAACGAATTTTCAGAGATCAAATGAACAGGCAGGTGGAAATTGATTTTCCACCTCAACGTATTATTTCACTAGTACCTTCTCAGACGGAGTTACTACATGACCTCGGGCTGGAAAAGCAGGTGGTGGGAATCACTAAGTTTTGTGTACATCCCGAATCATGGTTTAAATCAAAAACAAGAGTTGGTGGTACCAAGGACTACAAATTAGAAGTTATCAGAGAACTTCAACCTGACCTTATTATTGGCAATAAAGAAGAAAACGACAAAGAACAAATAGAAGCACTAGCGGAAGAATTTCCGGTTTGGATGAGCAATATTTACGATCTGGAAGACGCCTTGGAAATGATCCAGCAAGTCAGTGACATTACGAATCAATCAGCGAGCGGAGCTCGCATTCGTCTCAATATTCAATCCAAATTTGAGTCATTAGAACAAGAGATGAACCGTCCGCCTATCCGAGCTGCTTATTACATTTGGCGAAAGCCCAATATGGTAGCTGGCAATGACACATTCATAAACCACATGCTGCAAAGAGCCGGTTTTATCAATGTTTTTGATGACTTAGAACGATACCCTGAAGTGACTGATGCCCAACTTGCCGGTCAACAACCGGAGGTTATTTTATTATCCTCTGAACCATTTCCTTTCAAAGAAAAACACATAGCGGAATTCGGGAAGATTTGTCCATCAGCTGTCATACAATTAGTTGATGGGGAACTTTTTAGCTGGTACGGAAGTCGCTTATTGCAGTCCGTTCCCTATTTTCGTACCTTGCATAAGCACATGCCTAATAGTTAATATTAACGCTGTGGATGAAGTTTCTGCTATTGAAGCGTTATACATCTTTCAAATTGATAATACATGAAGCGACTGACTCTCTTGTTGTTTGTACTGATTTTTTCGGTTCCTGTTTTTGCTCAAATCGATCATCCTAATCGTATTCCGGGTGAGCTGTTGGTGTTTCTGAAAGACGATGCCTCCATCCAGTCGATTTTGCGAAAGCAAAATGCAGGCAGAAGTGCAGCGACTTTACGTTATATGCGCCCGCTTGGACAAGTCCACAATATCCATGCCCTGGCATTTGACGAAAGTCAAAACCCCAATGATGTGCTGCTTAGCCTGAAAGCCTTGCCCGAAGTATTGGCCGTACAATACAATTACAAAGTGGACAATCG